>JAHYIW010000011.1 GCA_019429445.1 Desulfuromonadaceae bacterium | reverse complement strand
TCGTCTTGATTTTCTGCAACGACTGGAAAAACTCATTCCAGAAGCTGGAATTGTTTGTTATGGCTGGGCCTTTCTTTCAAATCATGCCCACTTTCTCTTTAAAACCGGGCATCTTCCTCTATCGCAATTCATGCGCAGGTTATTAACTGGTTACGTCGTTAACTTTAATCGTCGCCACAAACGGCATGGTCAATTATTTCAAAATCGCTTCAAATCGATTGTCTGCCAAGAGGATGTTTATCTCAGGGAACTGATTCGCTATATTCACTTAAATCCGGTTCGGGCGGGATTGGTGAACGAGCTTGACGGGTTGGATAATTATCCTTATAGCGGTCACAAGGCGTTGATGGGTAAGGCTGAATGTCCATGGTTTTCGGTCGATGAGGTTTTAACGCTATTTGGTAAAACCACCGCGAGTAGCCGGGCAGCCTATCGAGATTTTGTTGCAGAGGGTCTTGAGCAAGGGCGCAAGGAAGAGCTGATCGGCGGTGGCCTGGTGAGAAGTGCAGGTGGTTGGGTAGAGGTGAAAAAGAGTCAAAATCATGGAATGAGTGATGAGCGAATATTGGGGGATAGTGCGTTTGTCAACGCGACCCTCTCGCAAGCCGAGGAATCTCTAAACCGGCACTATGAACTCAAAGCACACGGTTTTGATCTGCAATTTATCGCGACAAAAGCAGCAGAAATATTTCAGACAGAGAGCGATAAAATCTATTCTTCCGGCCGCCAGAGCCTCATCGTCAGCGCCAGAAGTCTTGTTTGTTTTTGGGCTGTCAGGGAACTGGGCTTATCCTTGTCGGAATTAGCTCGAACCTTTAACATGACTGTTCCCGGGATAGGCTATGCGGTCACCAGGGGAGAGAGAATTGCGAAAGAGAAGAGTTTAAGATTAGTTATTTAGTTATTTAGGAGCGTCCCCCCCTTAAGGAGCGTCCCCCCTTAATTGGAGCGTCCCCCCTTAATTTAGGAGCGTCCCCCCTTAAGTCCCGGATCCTCTCTCGGGATGTGTGGATGCGGGAAAAATGGGAGTCAGGTCGCAAAGTGATGACGCAACCGCACGCCGGGCAACGGTAACACTTCACCAGCAGGGCTTCGCCAAACCCGTCAAAGTAGCGCGCGGCGTAACCATGACCCCAGACCCGCCAGCTGCTGCAACGCGGGCAGCACTGCGGCCTTGGCCAAGGATAACTTCGACCCATTTCAAAAATTTGCTTGAGTTCAACAAGCACAGACCATATCATTGAACCTCCATGTAGGTGAGGGGGGGCACGTAAAAGGGCGGAGAGTTCGTCAAAACTCTCCGCCCGCTTTTTATCGACGGTGTCAAAAAAAGAGCCTGATGCGACAGGCTCATAGTCTCTGACAATCTTTACAAAATGGTCAACTCAAACTGAAAATATCTCGACTCTTCTGATCCGTTTTTTGTGGGAATCAACAACCGTTAGCCTGAACATCTTTCAAAGTTGACACCGCAACGATTAAGTGCTATTTTATGACCATTATATGGCACTTAATATAGCCCAGGGGTGAGCATCATGAAATCCGTTCTAGCAAACTGTTCTGCCAGCATCTCCGAATTAAAAAAGAATCCAAGCGCTCTTATTGATGAGTCGGAGGGAGAGCCAATAGCAATATTAAATCACAACCGACCCACGGCTTATCTTATCCCTGCCGCAACATATGAAGCGCTCATGGAGAGATTGGAAGACTATCAACTTGGTTTGCTTGTGAACGAGAGGCAGAATGAAAAAATAGAAGCCGTAGAAGTTGATATCGATGAGCTGTAAATACGGCCTGAAATTCCTTCCCACTGCATTAAAGGAGTGGAAAAAACTGGATCCATCGATCCAGAGCCAACTCAAGAAGAAGCTCAGAGAACGGTTACAGAATCCACATGTCCCAGCAAGTCGACTTCATGGTTTCGAGAATCATTACAAGATTAAGCTGCGTGCCAGCGGGTATCGCCTTGTTTACGAAATCATTGAAGATGAAATCGTTGTCCTGGTCGTTGCTGTTGGCAAAAGAGATAAGAATCTTGTTTACCGTAAGGTGTCCCAAAGGGAGAAAGGCTAACCAATAAGGATTGACACGACCTGCAAGGTCGTCTCAATCCATTGTTCATGAAGCCCGGCAATGGGCACCGATCTTTGAAATAAGGGGATTGGTTTCTTAGGGCGGGGTGGAATGTTGCTCTGAAAGGGGAGAGACGGAGGCTGGTTTGATGGTCTTTTTGATGATTTTTTAACAAAAAATTCAGAGCTAAACATCAGTGAGGGGAGCGAACTGAGCCCGGGCGATGCTGAATAAAGCAGTGGCGGGTTTCCCTTTTCCGCCAACGCCGTAAAGGAATCTTGACAGAAAACCCCATCTCAATTATAAATACAATTATAATTAAAGGCATGTTCCGGTGAGGTGAAATTATGGGTCAAGTTACGATCTATCTCGACAATGAGACTGAAAGCAAATTGAAAAAAGCGGCTAAATCCAGCCATTTATCCGTCAGCAAATGGATTGCCGGGGTTATCGAAGAAAAGGTGCAAACGGAATGGCCGCAAGATATCTTCACCTTGGCCGGGAGCTGGAAAAACGATTTTCCAACCATCGAAGAAATCAGAGCGGACCTTGGTCATGACTCCCCCAGGGAGGAACTTTAAAATTGTATCTCCTTGACACCAATACCCTGATTTATTTTTTCAAAGACATGGGCAATGTCGCGAGCACATTGTTATCCAAATCCCCCAAAGATATTGCCATCCCCGCCATCGCCCTTTACGAACTTGAAGTCGGCATCGCGAAATCAAGTAATCCCCAAACAAGGCAACAACAATTAGAAACCCTCATATCACGCATTGTAATTTTGCCTTTTGCCAAAAAAGAAGCCGAAGCGGCCGCAGCGATCAGGGCAAAACTGGAAAAATCAGGCACACCAATAGGCCCATACGATACTCTGATTGCGGGAATCACCTTGAGTTCAAATGCGACATTGGTGACCCATAACACCAAAGAATTCAGCAGAGTTGAAGGGATAAACATTGAAGACTGGTACTGAAAGGCCGGGCCTGGAAGCCACTTCTCAAGAAAACCAGCCATGAAGACAAAATTGGCGGCAAAATTAACCAGATTTTAACCGAACAGGCCGCTCAAGGCGGGTCGGAACCCCCTTATAAAAAATGTGCTGGTGGATCTGGGTTTTTACGCAGGGCTTGCCATTTCTCCAGAAAGTATATATTCTTGATATATGCTAAAAACGGAGGCGTCGATGAAAACTGCAAAATTATTTCAGAATGGCAAAAGTCAGGCCGTCAGGTTGCCCAAAGAGTTCCGTCTGGACGGCCAGGAGGTTTATATCAAACAGACCGGAAATGTGGTCCAGTTGATCCCGATGTCCGGGTCATGGGACACTCTTTTGGCGAGTCTGGATAAATTCTCGCCTGACTTTATGGCCGATCGTTTCCAACCCCAGCTGGAAAATCGGGAAGATTTCTGATGCTCCTGCTCGACACCAATAGCTGTATTTACATCATCAAGCGCAAGCCAGACGAGGTGTTGCGCCATTTTCAGCAATATCATCCAGGAGATATCGGAATTTCATCCATCACCCTGGCTGAGCTTCAATATGGGGTCGCAAAAAGTCAGGCTCCACAGCGCAATTCTGAAGCGCTATCTGAATTCCTGATTCCTATTGAAGTTCTGCCGTTCGGTGAAGCAGCGACGCAGTCCTACGGGATTATTCGGGCATCACTGGAGCAACAGGGGAAGATTATCGGGGCGATGGATTTGCTTATCGCCGCACATGCTCTCTCTCTGGGGGCTGTTTTGGTGACGAACAATGTGAAGGAATTTGCAAGAGTCCCGGGCCTCAAGATTGAGAACTGGGTCAACGCGAAGACTTGATCCGCGCAGGCAGCGCGGGAATGACAAGAACGATCCCGATCGCGATTTCGATTTGGGCAAGGAGCTCATCCCGCGTGAAATATTCACGTCGGATTCCCTGTCGATAGACAGTCTGGAAATTGAGAATCAAGCGGTTGACGGGTTCTCATACAGTGCAAAAAGGAGATACGAGAGTGGCGTTCCAACTTCTTTACTGGCATTGGCTGGTATTCGGAATGGTTTTGATTCTGGCCGAATTGTTTATTCCCTCATTTACTATTATCTGGTTCGGGCTTGGAGCCTTGCTGGTTGGCCTGTTTTCCTGGGTTGGATTCGATCCGGAGCTTAAATGGCAGTTGCTGTTGTGGGTTCTGTCCTCGGCGGGGTTCACTGCGGCCTGGTTCCGCTGGATCAGGCCGTTATCGAAGGATATGACCAAGGCCGGGACCGCTCGGGAAGCTTTTCTTGGTGAACGCTGTTTGTTGACCAGATCACCGCTTGCCTCGGGTGGTCGCGGGGAATGCCGCTTCAGCGTGCCGATCCTCGGGTCCGACACCTGGCCGTGTCTGGTCGAAGGCAGCGCCAAGGTCGGTGACACCATGGTTGTCAAAGAGGTTATCGGGAATGCCCTGCTGGTCGTCCCCGCCCAACTGCAAAACACTACGTCCAACACGGACAAACGAGAGGAGTAAGTTTATGGCAGGGTTGGTTCTGGTCGGCGTCTTTGGTCTGCTGGTGATATCCACTATTGCTCTGGGAGTACGGATCGTCCCCCAGGGCAGCAAGCATGTTGTGCAGCGGCTCGGCAAGTATCATGTTACCCTTGGGCCGGGCCTCAATATCGTCATCCCCTATATCGACACGGTGGCGCATAAAGTGTCAACCAAGGATCAGATCGTCGATACCGCCCGGCAGGAGGTCATCTCCGCTGATAATGCGGTCTTGCAGGTCAACGCCGTGGCTTTCATCAACGTTGTTAGTCCGGAAAAGGCGGTCTACGGCATCGAGGACTACCGCCTCGGTATCCAGAATCTGGTGCAAACCACCCTGCGCTCAATCATCGGTGAGATGAAGCTGGATGATGCGCTCTCCTCGCGTGACCAGATTAAAGCCAAGCTCAAGGCCGGTATCAGCGATGATCTTTCCGACTGGGGGATCACGCTGCGGGGCGTGGAGATCCAGGACATTAACCCGTCGCCGACAATGCAAACCGCGATGGAAGAACAAGCGGCCGCCGAACGTCAACGCCGGGCAACCGTCACCCGGGCCGAAGGGGAACGGGATGCGGTGATGCTTGAGGCCGATGGACGTCTGGCGGCAGCGGCGCGCGACGCCAAAGCCAAGGAGATCCAGGCCACGGCTTCGAAAAACGCCATCCACGCTGTTCTTGGTGCCGCCGGTGCCGACAAAGCCGACCTGGTTATCGGCTACCTGCTGGGGGAGACCTACATTAAGGCTATACAGCAACAGGCCTCAAGCCCGAACGCCAAAACCATCTTGCTCCCGGCCGATTTGCAAGGGGCCATCCGCGGTATGCTTGGCGGGCAGGCCAAGTCGTAACACGATGGTCAGATGCGGCTAATTTATGGATTGGAGAGGGTCACAGTTGCTCGATGACCCTTTTCAGCTTCAGCTGAATTTCCCTGGCGACGGATTGCAGCGCGGGGTTCTGGATCGCCTGCATCGACGCCAGCGGATCGACCGCCGCAACATCAATGTTGCCGTTTTCCAGTTGCTGCACGATGACATTGCACGGCAACATCGTACCGATGCGCGGTTCCGCCTGCAACGCCTGGTAGGCGAAGGGGGGATTGCAGGCACCGAGGATGGTGTAGGGGCGAAAGTCGGCATTCAACTTCTTTTTCAGCGTCGCCTTGACGTCGATCTCCGTCAGAATTCCGAACCCCTCTTTTTTCAGTTCCGCCGTGACCTGCGTAATCGCGTCCGCAAAGTCTGCATCGATCTCTTTGTTGAAATAATAGGACATCGTTAACCTCCACTGGTGGTGTTAAATCATCAGCCCTTACCTCAACAAGTCTAACCCAACCTGAAACAAAAGCCAGCGCAGTCACAGCGGGGACGACCCGTTTGGTCTTTTTGAAAAGGATGAAGGGCCGAGGGGCCAGCAGAATCAACGTCAAGTGAAAATCAGCAAAAAAAATGCCCCGGCCGTTTACGGCAGCCGGGGCGAGGAGAGAGGGAGGTAACGCCTCGGAACCCGGTTAATCGAGCATTTCGGCGAGGAGTTCGATGGTGTGGGCGGCGCGGACCGGCACGCCCTGTTTTTCAAGGCCGCCGCGAATCTGCATCAGGCAGCCGGGGCAGTCCATGGCGACGCACGGGGCGCCGCTGGCCTTGATGTCGTCAACCTTGTCGCCGAGAATCCGTTTGGCGATATTGGGATGACTGGTGAACGAGTAGGAGCCACCGAAGCCGCAGCAGCGGTCGGCATGGGCCATTTCGTTGACTTCGCGACCACTGGCCGCGAGGAGCGCCCGGGGTTCGCGCCAGACTCCGGCACCGCGTTTGAGGTGGCAGGAGTCGTGATAGGTTACGCCGGTCGGGTCGGCCAGCCCTTTCAGGCGGTTGACGCCGTCAAGTTTTTCGACGATGAAACGGGAGACGTCGAGGGTTTTCTCCGCCAGCCGGGCCGCCTTGTCCCGCCAGGCCGGATCGTCACCGAGCAATTCACCAAAATCACGTTGCAGCGACATGGTGCAGGTCGGGCAGGTGGTGACGACATAGTCGGGATTCCCCGCCAGCAGCGCGGTAATGTTCTGTTTGGCCAGTTCGGTGGCGGTCTCACGATCGCCGGAATAGAGCGCCGGAATACCGCAACAGTTCTGGTCGAGGGGGTAGTCGACGGTGACGTCGAGGCGATTCAGCACCGTGACCAGATTTTCACCGAGTTCCGGGTAGACGAAATCGTTGAGACAGCCGCCGAAGAAGGCGACGCGGTAGCGCGGCTGTTGCACCGGTTGCGGCAGCTTGCTCCAGAGGTCGCGCAACGGCTGGTCGGCCACTGCCGGCAGGGTGCGCCATTCGGTCAATGAAGAGAAGAACAACGGCAGGTGGCGGATGGTCCGCTCGCCGCGGGTCAGCGGTTTCTGCAGCAGGCTGGCGGTGCGCAGCAGCGAGTGGAACAGTTTGCGGTTGCGCAGCACGTTTTTGAAGACCAGCGATTTGCCGGTGCCGATCCCCTCGTAATCACCCATTTCTTCGCGCAGGTGAAGGATGATGCTCTCCAGATCGATCTTGCCGGGGCAGACTTCGACGCAGGCGCGGCAGCCGATACAGGCGCGCACCAGTTCGGCGGCCTGGTCGAGGCCGTCGAAGAAGGCGGTGAGGATGATGCCGATGGCGCCGATGTAGATATGCCCGAAGACATGACCGCCGACCGTCTGATAGACCGGGCAGACGTTGGCGCAGGCACCGCAGCGGATGCAGCGCAGGGCGTCACGACACGATGGGGACCCCGCCAGTT
The DNA here is from genome assembly GCA_019429445.1 of Desulfuromonadaceae bacterium. NCBI lineage: Bacteria > Pseudomonadati > Thermodesulfobacteriota > Desulfuromonadia > Desulfuromonadales > Desulfuromonadaceae > Desulfuromonadaceae bacterium. Next base: position 95,409 of record JAHYIW010000011.1, on the reverse strand, counting down.
GTGAACGGCCATTGTCGAGCAGGACGATATGCAGTTCTTTCTCCGTATCGTCGCACGGCACGGCGCCGCGAATCCAGCTGACATAAGAGGTGATTGCCTGGCCGGTGGCGTTCTTCGGCAACACCCGGACAATATCGACAGCATCGGCCAGCGTCGGGACGATTTTGTCGATCCCGACCAGCGCCACATGGATTTTCGGCAGGGTGGTCGTCAGCCGCGCATTCCCTTCATTGGTCACCAGCACCAGACCGCCGGTTTCGGCGATGGCGATATTCGCCCCGGAAATCCCCATGTCGGCGGCGAGATAGCCCTGGCGCAACTGCTCACGCGCAACCTTGACCAGATGTTCAATATCGGGCGGTTCTGCACGGCCAGTTTCCTTGCTGAACAGTTCGGCAACCTCTTCCTTGAACATGTGGATTGCCGGCATCACCATGTGGCTGGGGCGCTGCCCCGCCAGCTGAATGATCCATTCCCCCAGATCGGTTTCCAGCGCGTGGACGCCGTTCTTCTCCAGCGCCTTGTTGAGGTGTGTTTCCTCGCTCGCCATACTCTTGCTTTTGACCACCCGTTTCGCGTTGCGCCGCTGGGCCAGTCGCACGATATAGTCGTTGGCCGCCGCCGCATCGCTTGCCAGATAGACGGTGGCGCCGGCGGCTGCGGCGTTGCGGATGAACTCGTCGAGGTAGCGTTGATGGTTGTCACGTACCTCATCCTTGATGCGGGCAATGCCGCCGCGCAGTGCCTCGAAATCGTAGGCGGCAAAGGCGTTGGCGCGCGAGACGGCATAGGCGTCGCCGAATTTGTGCAGGGCATCCTGCAACTGCGGTGAGGCCAGCGCCCGGTCGACGCGATCTTTATAGTGACGGCTGCGTGCTTTATTCATGGTCGTTTCACCCCTTATGCTTCCAGCGGATCGTCCGCGAGGTTCTCGATCAACAGGATGTGGAGTTCACGGGGGCCGTGAACGCCGATGGTCAGGACGCGCTCGATGTCCGCCGTGCGGCTCGGCCCGGTGATCCACGCCAGATAGTTGCGCGGCTGGTGCTGATGGAAACGCTGCATCAAAGCAACGGCAGCACGGTCGTCGGCAACTATGTTGCGCGGATCGAGCAGCGCGAAATGCTTCTCCGGCAGGGTGGAGGCGAGGCGCAGCGTCTCGGTGGTGCTGTCGATCACCAGCGTGCCGGTGTCGGCGATGGCGAAGTTGACCCCGGTGACGCCACTGGCGGCGACCGCCGCTGTTTCTCGCGAGATGGCGGTGACAACGGTCGCGCCCTGGGCCGTCAGCTCGTTGGCCAGTTGCAGTCGGCTGCTGCTGACGCAGGGGGGTAGCAGGATATCACCGTTGCTGTGGCGGTGGATGTAGGCGGCAATGTCGGCCGGAGTGCTCAGCGCCACGGTGGTTGCGCCAGCGACTGTTGCTGCGGCCCGGAAGTTCTCAAGCGTTCCTTGTGTAGCCATTATATCTCTCCGTAGCTCTCCGTAGTGGTCTTACCAATTGTAAACAATCCTAGATGATGTCACCTTTCCTGTCAATAATAAAAATTTAAAGAGCGCGATGATATAAACCATTTTGTTTCCTAAATAGCTGATTAAAATAATTAATTTTCAATTTATATGATGGATTGAGACTTTCTGTAAATCAAAACAAACGATATTTTATTTTTTTCTTGACATTGTCTGAGGAGTTTAAATAAACTTAAATAAAATTGGTAAGACCATAACAATGGAATGTCCAATTAGACGAAAATAGGTAAGACGATTTAAATGGTATGCACGGCTATCGGTGGTCGGCATATTTCCTTGGGGCACTTAAGACCACACAAAAGGAGCAGAAAATGAAAAAATTCAGGTTGTTGTTCAGTTTACTGGTGATTGCAGCGCTGCTTGCGACACCGCAGGCATTTGCCGCCAAGCGCGAGAAATTCGGCGTCGACAAGCGTCACGAGGAGGTCAAGAAGGAGCTACGCACCATCAAGACCTCAGACCAGAAATTCAAGTGGAAGATGGTCATGCCCTGGAGCAAGGGCCTGCTCTTCTACGACGTCGCGCAGCACTTTGCCGACACCGTCAAACTCGCCTCGGGCGGTCGGCTCGACATCAAGGTCTTCTCCGCTGGAGAACTGGTGGGGGCGATGGAAACGTTCGATGCGGTCAGCAAGGGTTCGGCCGAGGTCGGCCACGACTGGCCGGGTTACTGGAAAGGGAAGAACGAGAACTTCGTCTCCTTTGCCGACGTCCCTTTCGGGCTCGACCCCGAGGGGTATAACATCTGGCTCTACGAGCGCGGCGGGCTGGAGCAGATGCAGGAACTTTACGGGCGCTACAACCTCGTCGTCTTCCCCGCTGGCCAGACCGGGCAGGACATGGGGATGATGTCCAACAAGAAAGCGACCAAGATGGCCGACTTCAAAGGCATGCGCGTGCGCACTGTCGGCTGGTACATGGATATCCTCAACAAGCTGGGCGCCAGCGTCTCGCCGCTGCCGGGCGGCGAGGTCTACCTCGCTCTGGAGCGCGGCGTGATCGATGCGGCCGAGTTCAGCTCGCCAGCCATGAACCTGCCGATGGGCTTCGACGATATTACCAAATACGTCATCGAACCGGGCGTGCACCAGAACGCCTCCCAGTGTTCCGTCTTCTTCAACAAGGACGCCTGGGACAAGCTGCCCGACGACCTCAAGTGGATCGTCAAGACCGCCGCCAAGGAGACCCAGCTCTGGAGCGCGGCCTGGATGGAAAACCTGAACACCCAGGCGATCAAGGAATTCAAGAAGAAAGTCGAATTCGTGACCATGGACGACGAAACCCTCAACACCTTCGCCAAGACCACCCGCGAGTATATCGAGGGGCTCAAGGCCAAGTATCCCGACGTGAAGAAGACCCTCGATTCCCAGGAGCAGTTCCGCGAGGACTACGCCCCGTGGCGTGAAATCAAGAGCCGCGTGGCCCCCTGGCCGAGCGCTGACTACATCAAGGGCAAGCATCTTCAGTAACAACCGGCAGGTTACCGGTCGGGAGCCATGGCTCCCGACCGGTCTTTACGGATGCCGACAACGGCATCTTTACCAAGAGAGGTTCACAGATGTTCTTGATTGAGAAGAGCATTAACGGGATCAACGAAAAGATCGGCTACTTGACCTCTTTTCTGATCCTTCCCCTGGTGCTGGTGGTCGCATATGAGGTGGTGATGCGCTACCTGTTCAACGCGCCGACGATCTGGGTGTTTGAAGCGACCACCCTGATTTACGGCATCCACTTTATGCTCGGCCTCGCCTATACCTACAAGCACGACGGCCATGTCGCCATCGACGTCTTTGAAGCGCGGTTGCCAGAGCGGCCGCGAACCATGCTGCGCCTGCTGACGACCCTGGTTCTTTTCCTCCCCACGGTCGGCATGCTGTCGGTCTGGTCGGGGATTTACGCCGCCGATTCGTGGCGTAACTGGGAGCACGCTTCGACGTCCTGGGCTCCGCCGCTCTACCCGTTCAAGACCCTGATGGCGATCGGTTTTATTCTGCTGCTGTTGCAGGGTGTTGCCAAGGGGTTACACGATTTTCGCTCCCTTACCGGTAAAGCTTGATACGTCAGCTGGAGATAGATTCTTATGAGTCCAGAATTCCTCGCAATTTCGATGTTTGTGTTCCTGATGGCCTCCATTGCCCTCGGGCATCCCCTGGCCATCACCCTGGCTGGCGTCGCCACCATCTTCGGTCTGATCGACAACGGTGGTAATGTCCCGGCGCTGCTCGATCTCTTTGTCAATAATTCCTGGGGGCTGTTTCAGAACTACACGCTGGTCGCTGTGCCGCTGTTTATTTTTATGGCGCAGGTGCTCGATCGCTCCAAGGTTTCGGAGGCGCTCTTCGATGCCCTCTATATCGTGCTCGGCGGTTTGCGCGGCGGGCTGGGGATGGCAGTGATCGTGGTGTCGACGGTTTTCGCCGCGACCACCGGCATCGTCGGCGCCTCGGTGGTGGCGATGGGCCTGATGGCTGGCCCGGCGTTGCTACGGCGTGGTTACGACAAGAGCCTGTCGGCCGGGATCATCTGCTCCTCGGGGACGCTGGGGATTCTGATTCCGCCCTCGATCATGCTGGTCGTCTACGGCGGCCTGACCGGGATGAAGGAGACCAGCGTCGGCAACCTCTTTGCCGGGGCGATTTTACCTGGCCTGCTGCTGTCGGGAATGTACCTGATTTATGTCGCAGTGCGCTGTTTCATCAACCCCACCCTGGGGCCGCCGATTCCGATGGAAGAGCGCACCTACAGCACCCGCCAAAAGGTTCGCATGACGCTGACCAGCTTCGTCCCGCCGTTCGGTCTGATCCTGACCGTCATGGGCACGATCCTCGCCGGAGTCGCCACACCGACGGAGGCCGCCTCGCTTGGTTGTGTCGGTGCCGTGGTGCTGGCGATTGTCGGGCGCAAGTACAACCGCGAGGTGATCGTCCAGGCATCGACCGCGACCCTCCGCACCACCGCGATGATCATGCTGCTCTTTATCGGTGGCAAGCTCTTTTCGGTGGTCTTCCTCAGCATGGGCGGCGGTGATGCCGTGGCCGATCTGCTGCTGGGGATGGATGTCAGCCCCTACGTGGTGCTGGCGATCATGATGGCGGTGGTTTTCGTGATGGGGATGTTTATCGACTGGGCGGCGATCCTGCTGGTGGTGGTGCCGATCTTTACCCCGATCGCCATGGACCTCGATTTCAATCCGCTGTGGTTCGCGATGCTCATCTGCGTCAACTTGCAGACGTCATTTCTGACCCCGCCGTTCGGCTACTCGCTCTTCTACTTCAAGGGCGTGGCGCCCCCGGAATACACCATGGGGCATGTCTACAAGGGGATTCTGCCGTTTGTCGCCATCCAGATCGTTGGCCTGGCGACCATGATATATTTCCCCGAGATTATCACCTGGCTGCCGACGGTCTTCTTCGGCGGCTAACTAGGAGAATGAGAGATGCTACCGAAAATTATAAATATTCTGTACGCTACCGACCTCGGTCCGGGGGCTTCGCAGGTCTTCCGCTATGCGCTCAGTCTGGCGCAGCAGCACGACGCCCGCATCGTGATTGTCAATGCCGCAGAACCGCTGTCGACTTTTGGCCAAAGTCTCGTTGAGCTGCATATTTCACCCGCCGCCAGTGAGCAATTGCATTGTGATGCGCGGGAGCAGGTCAAGGCCACCATCGTTCAACGCCTGCACGATTTCTGTGCCGCAGAGTTGTCCCGGGCGGCTGAAGGTGAAGCGCGGGTAGCGGATATTCGGGTTCTTGATGGACAGGCCTGTGACGTTATTCTTGCCCAGGCGCGGGCGATCGATGCCGATCTGATCGTCCTCGGCAGTCACCGTCATTCGATTCTCGGTGAGTCCCTGCTCGGCACCACCACCCAGAAAGTGCTGCATCGTTCCGAGTGGCCAGTGCTGGTCGTACGGATTTTGGCAGATGCAGAAAAAGCTGGTGACTGAGCGCGTCGTCAAAGCAGTTAATGTGAGGTGTGCATGATTTCTCCCCCCGTGGTTTCCCGTTTGCAGCAGATTGTCGGAAAGGACAATATGCTCTATGAACGCGAGGATTTGCTGGTCCTTGGCTATGATTCAACCCCCGGCATCCACCTTCCACCTGATGTTGTCGTCTATCCGACGACGACCGAAGCGGTGGTGGCTTTATTACAGGTAGCCCGCGAAAACGGTCTGCCGGTCACGCCGCGTGGTTCCGGGACCGGCCTCTCCGGCGGCAGTGTCGCCGCGCGTGGCGGGATGGTGATGTGTCTGAACCGGATGAAACGGATTCTGGAAATTGACGAAGAAAATCTGACCGCAACCGTTGAACCGGGTGTCGTGACCCTCGATCTATTCAACGCAGCGGACGAGAAAGGGCTGTTCTATCCCCCCGACCCTGGTTCACAGAAGATTTCGACCCTGGGCGGCAACGTCATGGAAGATGCCGGCGGGTTGCGCGGGCTGAAATATGGTGTTACCCGTGATTATGTCATGGCGCTGCAATGCGTCCTGTCCGACGGCGATCTGCTGCGAACCGGCGGCAAGAATGTCAAGGATGTCGCCGGTTATGCTTTCAAGGATCTGCTGGTCGGCTCGGAAGGAACGCTCGGTATTATTACCGAGATTACGGTCAAACTGATTCCACCGCCGCAGGCGAAACGGACCTTTCTCGCCTATTTCAACGACATGCGTAGCGCCGGTGCAGCAGTCTCGCGGATCATTGCCGCCAAGATCATTCCTGCGACGATGGAAATCATGGATCGTGCCACGATCAACTGCGTCGAGGATTACGTAAAAATCGGTTTGCCGCGGCAGATGGCGGGGCTGCTGCTGATTGAAGTTGACGGCCACCCGGCGATGGTCGCGGAGGACGCCGAGAGCGTGCGGCGAATTCTGGAAGCGGTCAAGGCAGCGGAAATTCATGTCGCCAGGGATGCCGACGAAGCGGCGAGCCTGGCAGCGGCGCGGCGCACAGCGTTGTCGGCGCTGGCGCGGGTGTCGCCGACTACGTTGCTCGAAGATGCGACAGTACCGCGTTCGCGACTGGCGGAAACCTTCGGCGAGATCGAACGGCTGACCGAAAAATATCGGCTGACCGTCGGCACTTTTGGTCATGCCGGAGATGGCAATCTTCACCCGACGGTGTTGTGCGACGAGCGCGATGCGGACGAAATGAGTCGGGCTCACGCCTTTTATGACGAACTTTACGCGCAGGTGCTGGCCTGGGGCGGAACTGTATCTGGCGAACATGGCATTGGCATGGCGAAGAAGGGCTACCTTGCGCGCCAGATCGGCGCGGGGGGCGTGGCGGTGATGCAGCGGATCAAAAACGCCTTCGATCCGGCGGGACGCCTGAATCCCGGAAAAATATTTGCCGACGCGACGGAACAGGACGACAGCCATGAAGAGTGATGCGCGAATCGGCAATTTCACGCCGCGGGATGCGCCCCATTATGATGATGCCCTGCAGTGCATGCGCTGCGGTTTTTGTCTGCCGACCTGTCCGACCTTTGCCCTGACCGGGCGGGAACGCTCCAGCCCGCGCGGGCGGGTGGCGCTGGCGCGGGCAGTGGCCGAAGAACAGCTCGAATTTACCGCGGCGGTGCGTGACGAGGCGTTCTTCTGTCTCGACTGCCGCGCCTGCACCACGGCCTGTCCCTCGGGGGTGCGTGCCGGAGAGATCATGGAGATCTGTCGCAGTCAGGCGCAGTCTTTCCATCCGCTTGGTCATCCGGGGAAAACGTTTCGCGAATTCGTGCTGCAAAAGATGCTGCCGTCCCCCGATTTGCTCGAAACCTCAATGCTCCCGGCCCGCCTTTACCAGCGCCTCGGCATCCAGTGGCTGGTGCGCCGGAGCAAGGTGTTGAAGCTCGGTGCCGACTGGATTGACAAGGCCGCAGGGATGCTGCCGGAGCTGGCGCCGCCGTTGCGGAAACAGCTGCCGACGATCATTCCGGCGCGCGGGCAGCAGCGTGGCCGGGTCGGCTTTTTCCTCGGCTGCGTGATGACGCTGATGTATCCCCACGTGTCGCGCCAGACGGTGCGGGTGCTCAGTCACCAGGGGTTCGATGTCATTACCCCGCGCGAGATCAAGTGCTGCGGCGCGCCGCACCTCAGTGAAGGGGACCGCGAAACCGCCCGGCAACTGGCGTTGAAGAATCTGGAGCTGCTGATGGCCGCCGATGTCGAGGCGATTGTCACCGACTGTGCCGGATGTGGCTCTGCGCTTAAGGAATATGAAGAGCTGCTTGAGGGACTGGTGCCGACCGAGACTCTGGCAGCGTTCCGCAGTAAGGTGCGCGACGTAGCGGAATTTCTGGCCGAAGTCGGTCTGCGCACTGAGAACCTCATCCCGGTCAACACCTCTGTGACCTACCACGAACCGTGTCACCTCTGTCATGCTCAAGGGGTTTCCCGCCAACCGCGGATCTTGCTCAGCCAGATTCCCGGCGTCGAACTGCGTGAAATGAACGAGTCAAGCTGGTGCTGCGGCAGTGCCGCCACCTGGGGGCTGAAATTTTCCAAAGCGAGTCAGCAGGTTCTGGATCGGAAACTCGGTAACGTCGCAGCAACCGGGGCGGAACTGCTGGTGACGGCCAATCCCGGCTGCCAACTGCAACTGGCCTGGGGGGTACGTGAGGCCGGGTTGCCGCAGCAGGTGGTGCATCTGATGGAGCTGTTGGGGCAAGCGACGCCGCAATAATTATTTTCTTTACGAGTCCTTTACAAGGTTGGAGCTCGTGGTAATCTTTACATAACTCCAACACGGAAATGACAGGAGGAAGATGTATGACAGTCTCCGAGCCGCCGGGCCAGTCAGGGTAGGACAGATTACCGAGAACGAAAAAACCTTGGGAAAACCAAGCATTCGTTCCCCTTCTGGGGAATACTGAATTAAAAAATCAGTGAATAGTGAAGGAGGCCTCGGCGATAGTCGAGGCCTCCTGTTGCGTTTCAGGCTGCCCCTTCGCGCTCCCACAAAGGGAAGCCGGAGGGTGTTTTGCTGTAGGAGCGGCTTTCAGCCGCGAAGCCTTTGGTGGCTGATGGAACCCTCTTCGCGGCTGAAAGCCGCTCCCACAGGGGGGAGGCCTCTCCCATAGAGGGAGTTCTTTTCCTTGTTCGCAAAATGAAAATCGACTAAACTCCGCAGATTGCAATTAAGTCTGGAGGTGTCCTCATGTGTCGCAATCTGCTTCTTGTCCTGATTTTCCTCAGTTGCTCCTTCTCCCTCTCCCTTGCCGCCACGCGCGGCATCAGCATCGTCGCCAAAGACCCGGCCACCGGCGAGAGAGGCGAAGTTCGGCTCTACAATAAAAGTTACGCCGTCATTGTCGGTATCGACCGGTATAAAAACCTTCCTGCCGACAAGCAGCTCAGCAACGCCGTACACGATGCCCAGGGGGTTGCCGAGGTGTTGCGACGCAACTACCGGTTTGACGAAATCATCACCCTGACCGATGAGCAGGCGACCAAAGACCGCATTATGCGCCTGCTGACCACCGATCTGCCGAAGAAGATGAGCAATGAAGACGCGCTCTTCCTCTTCTGGGCCGGACATGGCAATCAACAAAAGAACGTTGATGGCGATCTGGGTTATCTGATCCCTTACGACGGTTCCGTCGATGCGATTTACCGCAATATCACCATGGCCGAGATTCGCGATACGATCTCCAAAACCCTTCCGGCCAAACACGTCTTTTATGTGATGGATGCCTGTTACAGCGGGTTGCTCGCCACCAAGCGGAGTCTCGATGGCACGACCAGTCGCGATTTGGGCTACCTGAGAGAGATCACCAAAGAGCGCGTCCGCCAGGTGCTGACCGCCGGGAGCAAAGGGCAGGAGGCGCTTGACGGAGGGCCAAACGGGCACTCGGTCTTTACCGGGCGGCTGATCGAGGCACTGGAGGCGGCGGGGGATTTTGTGACCGCGAACGAGATTCAGACGATTCTCAAAGAAAAGGTCTATCAGGACGCCCGCGCGCGCAACCACAACCAGACGCCGGGGTTCGGGACATTGTACGGCAGTGGTGATTTTGTTTTTGTGCCTAATGTGCAGCAGAAAGTTGCCGATGTTGCCGCCGCAGTTGCCAAACTCGAAGCGGAGATGGCCGAACTGGCCCGGCAGGAAGCCGTCGCCAGAAAATCACAAAACGAAGTGGCCCGCCGCAAGGCCGAGCGTCAGCGCCAGATTGCCGAGGCAAAACTAAAAGCCGAAAAACTGCGGCAGGAGCAACTTGCCGCCGAAGCTCAACGGCAGGAGCAACTGCGCCGCGAACAACAGCAGCACCTTGCCAAAGTACAGCAGCAAGAAGCCGCGCTGGCCGCCAAACGCAGTGAAGAAGAACAGCGCCTGGCCGCGCTCAAAGCCGAAATCGAAGCCAAGCGCCAGCGCGCTCCGGCGACTCAGAGTGCCACCATCGAAGCCGCCGTTGCCGAGATCCGGCGCCTGGCACAAGAGATCGACAGCATCGAAGCCGCCTTTGCCAAAGAACAGCCCGCCGCCGAAAAACGCATCGTTGCGCGCTACGCTGCGCTGCTGGCCGAGGTCAAGGCCCAGGAAAAAGCCGCCAAAGGCAAGCCGCTGGTGCAGGATATGTTTGAAACCGACGCCGAGTTTGCCGCACGCAAAAAGAACGCCACCGGGTTTTACAGTGAGCGGCGCAAAGAACTCGAAGCGCAGCGCCAGCGTGAACTGACCGCCCTGCGGCAGCGCATCGACCAGGAATCACGCGCCCAGACCGCGCCCTTGCGGCAAGAGCTGACGACCCTCTCCGACAAAGACTACCCCATCGACCCGACATCCCTCGCGCTGCACGTCGGGAGCTACGATATGGATCGGGGTGTTTTCCCTTTTACCCTCGAGAGTAAAGCTACTGATCGGGGTATTTTCCCCTTTACCCTCTGGAGTACAGCTAAGTCTGCTCCGGTGCAGGTGGCGATGAACGGCACCATTCGCCTGGGGCGTGAGGACGCTAAGGAATGGTATGGGCAGCTGCAAAACGGCTTTGTGCATCCGCAGGTCACGGCCAGGCCGGGGGGGCAGGTGGTGCAGGTGGCGTTTGCCAATGATGTGACCGATGAACTGTTGCTGACTTTGGTGAACGGGGAGTTTGTATCGGTGCGCGAGATACGGGAACGGGAACGGGAACGGAAACGCGAACGCGAACTGGAACGGAAACGGGAATGGGAACGGGAATGGGAATGGGAACGGGAACGGGAACGGGAACGGAAACGCGAACTGGAACGGAAACGCGAACTGGAACGGAAACGCCTGAATCAACTTGGGATGGAGTTCGTGCCCGTCCCCGGTGGCTGTTATCAGATGGGGGACCAGTTCAGGGATGGGGGATCCGAGGAACAGCCGGTGCACGAGGTCTGTGTTGATTCCTTCCGGTTGGGTAAATTTGAAGTCACCCAGGGGCAGTGGCGCACGGTGATGGGAAGTAACCCGTCAAACTTTAAGAACGGCGACAACTACCCGGTGGAGCAGGTGAGCTGGAACGACGTGCAGCAATTCCTCCGCACCCTGAATCGGCAGACCGGCCAGTCTTTTCGTTTGCCAACCGAGGCAGAGTGGGAATACGCCTGTCGCAGCGGCGGGAAAAACGAGAGGTACTGCGGGGGCGGCAATGTTGACACCGTTGCCTGGCACTCCGGTAACTCCGGCAGCAAGACGCATCCGGTCGGCCAGAAACAGCCGAACGGTCTGGGTCTTTATGATATGTCAGGCAATGTGTGGGAGTGGTGCCAGGACTGGTACGATAGTGGCTATTATGGCAAGAGTCCCCGGCAGAATCCGCAGGGCCCGTCAGGCGGGTCGAACCGCGTCGAACGCGGCGGCAGCTGGAACGACTTACCGAGGAGCGTGCGCTCGGCGTACCGGAACTGGAACAATCCGGGCTACCGCAACTACAACCTGGGTTTCCGCCTTGTCACTCAAGACTAGGGGGGGAGGTGTGATTGGAGGCGCAGGGGAGGGCGAGCGGAGCCGCCCGGACCAGCGCCGGAAATGACCCCGGAACCCAAATTTTTTCGTTTTGTAGGAGCGGCTTTCAGCCGCGAAGCCTTTGGTGGCTGATGGAACCCTCTTCGCGGCTGAAAGCCGCTCCCACAGGGGGGAGGCCTCTCCCATAGAGGGAAAGGTCGAGGGTATTTTGAGTTGTAGGAGCGGCTTTCAGCCGCGAAGCCTTTGGTGGCCGATGGAACCCTCTTCGCGGCTGGGAAGCCACTCCTACAGGGGAAAGCTTCTCCCATAGAGGGAAAGGTCGAGGGTATTTTGAGTTGTAGGAGCGGCTTTCAGCCGCGAAGCCTTTGGTGGCTGATGGAACCCTCTTCGCGGCTGAAAGCCGCTCCCACAGGGGGGAGGCCTCTCCCATAGAGGGAAAGGTCGAGGGTGTTTTGTGTTGTAGGAGTGGCTTTCATCCGCGAAGCCTTTGGTGGCTGATCGAATACCCTTCGCGGCTGGGAAGCCGCTCCCACAGGGGAAAAGCCGCTCCAACAAAGGATGTTGTGCCTGGTTGGGGGTCTTTTGCTGGTTGACAAACACACCAAAATGGCACGGGATGGCGCAGGCCGTTCACCGCTGGATTTAATATCTTTCTTCGGATATCTCACGTTTAAACCCCGCAAAAACCTCTATGTTTCCCCCAAGTTATTCTTGACGAATAAGATAAACATTCGCATAATGAATCTTCCCTTATTTGGAGGAATAACGATGAAATTTTCTACCAAGAGTCGTTACGGCTTACGCGCTTTGTTTGACATGGCCTATCATTCCGGGACGCTGCCGGCACAGATCAAGGATATTTCGCGGCGGCAGAATATCTCGCCGCGCTATCTGGAACAAATCTTTCAGGATCTGAAAAAAGCCGGTCTGCTCAACAGCCGCCGTGGGCCTCAGGGGGGGTATTCGCTGGCAAAAAAGCCTCAGGAAATCAGTGTTAGAGATATTGTGCTGGCGGCGGAAGGGGCGATGACCCTGACCAAAAGCGACAAGAAGACGGACGACACGGAGTCGTGCGAATTTGACAACCAGTGTGTAACCCAACGGATCTGGGCAGAGGCGAGTCAAAAGCTGGAAGACTACTTTGAATCGGTCACCCTCAAGGATCTGTGTGATGAGGGGAAAAAGCTGGGGCTTGAAAAAGAGCTTGATCATCGTTTCATGTATTACATCTGATAAGTGGGGTTGGTTGAATGGCTTTACAGCAAAAATACACCAAACTGAAAAATATTCTGCGTGAGCTGAAATTTGTGGTGGTGGCATTTTCCGGCGGCGTGGATTCGACTTTTTTGCTGAAGGTTGCACGCGATACCCTGGGGACGGAAAATGTGTTGGCGTTGACGGCGAGTTCGCCGACGTATCCGGAATATGAGCTGGAAGAAAGTCGCGAGCTGGCCAGGCACATGGGGGTGCGCCAGGAGGTGGTCGAAAGCAACGAACTGGAGATTCCCGGTTTTGCCCGGAATGACCGCATGCGCTGTTATCATTGCAAGCTGGCGCTGTTCAGTATTTGTGGTGCCAAGGCGAAGGAGCTTGGTTACCATTTCATTCTCGATGGATCAAACCTCGACGATCTCGACGATTATCGGCCCGGACGCCAGGCGGCGCTTGAGCTTGACGTGCGCTCACCGCTCCTTGAGGCGGAACTGACCAAAAATGACATCCGTTATCTCAGCCGCGAACTCGGTCTGCCCACCTGGTTCAAGCAACCCTTCGCCTGTTTGTCCTCACGCTTCCCGTATGGCGTTGAGATCACGGCTGAGCGTTTGCGTCAGGTCGGTCGTTGCGAGGCGTTTCTGCGCAAGCACAAATTCAACAGTTACCGGGTGCGTTACCATCACGAAACGGCACGCATTGAGGTTGCGGTTGAAGATTTTTCACGCTTTCTTGACGAAGATTTTCGAGCGCTGCTGCTGGCTGAATTCAAGGCGGCGGGTTTCACCTACGTCGCGCTCGATCTGGAGGGTTACCGCACCGGGAGTATGAATGAGCCGGTGCCCTGAAAAGACACTTTGCGCCAAAATGACGGGATAGGAAATTATGCGCCATGCACGTTCATTGATTGCGGTCTGCTTCACTTCCGGCGTTGCCGGTGGTCTCGCCGTGGCTGTATTGGCCTGGCTGTGCAGTGAATGGGGGGTTACCACCCTGGCCAGTGTCAAATTATCCGCCCGGCTTGATCTTTACACCCTCTACTCCACCTCGGTCTGGGGCGGTCTTTGGGGGCTACTCTACTACTTTACGGTTGGCCATGTGCGTTCCCGGCGACGGTGGGCTCGCAAAGGGCTGTGGGTCAGCCTGATCCCCTCTGGCGTGCAACTCCTCTACATCTATCCGTATCTGACCGGTCATGGCCTGCTCGGCCTGAAGCTCGGTGCCCTGACGCCGGTCTTCATCATCGGCTACAATTTACTCTGGGGGCTGGTTACCGGGATTGTCGCCTGGATTTTTTGGGGGCGAGATTGAGCCCTTTGCGCCTGCCCCTGCACCTATGCGCGCTATTGCTGGTCCTTTTTTTTCTGGGGTGCGCAACGCTTCACGCCCAGCCGCTTTCCGGTCGGGTGTCCTGGGTTTATGACGGTGACACGCTCAAGGTTGACGGGATCGGCAAGGTGCGGCTGCTCGGGATCGATACCCCGGAGCGTGAGGATTCGGCGCGCGATAATTATTATGTGCGCCAGGGAGTGACCGTGCAGCGTTTGCGGGCGATCGCCCGGCTGGCGTTAAGACGGGCGATCACCCTGGCAAAAGGGCAGGTTGTCACGCTGACCAGCGACGGTGATGGCAGGGATCGTTACGGACGGTTACTGGCCTACGTTCACTTGCCTGACGGGCGGTTGCTCAATCGGCTGCTTCTGGAGGAAGGGCTGGCGAGTGTGTATCGCAAATTTTCGTATCGCTTGAAAGATGAATTTCTGGCGGTTGAAGCCGGGGCACGGCAGCGCGGGGTCGGGCTCTGGCAGCGTTCCCCCGGCGGGGGATAGAGGACAGGCGGGGAGCGGTTTATCGCGCCCGGCAGGATGTTGGCATCACGCTGCATGGCTCCCTTTTTTTACTCACAGGAGGTTATTGATGATGGACAAAGTTGACAGATTCGAACTTGATCGCGAACAGGCGGTGCTGGTAGTGGTCGATGTGCAGCAACGGCTGACTCCGGCGATGGATCAGAAGGTTTACCGGCGGATTCTCGCCAGTATCGAGCTGTTGCTCAAGGTGGCGGCGGAGTTGAAGATTCCGGTCGTAACGACCGAGCAGTACTCCAAAGGGTTGGGGCACACGGTTCTCGAACTCGCCGCCGCCTGTGCCGACGGCGTGGTAGAAAAGATGAGTTTCGGCTGCTGCGGTGAGCCGGATTTTATGTCGCGAATGAAATCCCTGGGCCGCACCCGGCCGCTCATCGTCGGCATGGAAGCGCATGTCTGCGTTTACCAGACGGTCCTCGGGTTGCTCGATGCTGGCTATCATGTCCATCTGGTGCGCGACGCCATCTGTTCGCGAAACAAAACCGATTTTAGCAACGCACTCCAGTTGGCTGCTGCTGCGGGGGCCGTGGTGACGACCACCGAAACGGCCACTTTTCAGTTACTGAAGGTGGCCGGCACGCCGGAGTTCAAGGTGATTTCAAAGTTGATCCGGGAGCGTTAAAGACCAGCCGCTGACCTCCCTCCAATGAATAGTTGGTTCCTGGTTTCCTTATTGTTGATGGCGTCGCAAAAAGTCCGCCCTACTGCGTTACGCCGGTTTTTCAGGACCTCGACCTGCCTGATGTAGGCCTTCGCCCCTGAAAAACCACCAGGCCTTGGAGGACGAAATTTTTGCTTAGCCATCCCGTGAGTTTTTGCGAGAGCATCATTGATGAGATTAAGTAAGCGATGCGCCTGACCCTGAAAATTACGATTGCCATCCTGCTTGGTGTTGCGCTGATCTTTTCCCTGCACAGCTATTTATCGCTGCAACGCGAGCGAACCCAGTTGCAGGAGCGCCTGAGTGGTGAGGCACGTCACATGGGCGCAAGCATCCGGGCATTGTTAACGGAAATCTGGCGGATTGGCGGGGAGCAAGCGGCAATCGGTTTTTTGAACTCCACCAATCTGGTCAGCGGCCCGCGTGAAATCCGCTGGGTCTGGATCGACGGGCCGGGCGACGGTCGTTTTGTGCCGCGGATTTCCGCGGCCCGCTTGAGCGCGTTGCGGCAGGGACAAACCGTTTCAATCTTGATCGAGGCCGAGGACGGCCATGATAATCTGCTCACCTATCTCCCCGTAACGACCACGCAGGGCCGACTTGGCGCGATTGAATTGAGTGAATCGCTGGACGATTTGCGCGGCTACGTCGAGGAGAGCCTGCGTCGTTCGGCGCTGATGATGGCGGCCACCCTCGGCTCCGGGCTGTTGTTGATGACCGTCCTCGGCAGCCTCTGGATCAAGCGTCCGGTGCGGAAACTGACCGAACAGGCCGAACGGATCGGGGCCGGGGACTTGTCCACCGCCGTGACCGTTTCAGGGCGCGACGAGCTCGCCACCCTGGCCGGGACCATCGACCGCATGCGCAGTCAACTTGCCGAAGCCCGCGACGCGGAGCAGGCCGCGAGCGCCGCCAAACTGCAGGCGTTGGAGCGGTTGCGCCACACCGAACGGCTCGCCACCATCGGGCGCCTGTCGGCCGGGATGGCACACGAACTCGGCACCCCCCTCAATGTGATTTCCGGACGCGCCAAGTTGATCGCCAGTCAGGAACTCACCCCGGACGAGATCACCCGTTGCGCGCGGATTATCGGGGAACAGACCGAAAAAATGACCACCATCATGCGGCAGTTGCTTGACTTTGCCCGCCGTGGCGAAGCGCGCAAGCAGCCGGTGGAGCTCGGGCGACTGATCAAGGGGGTCGTCGATCTGCTCGCGCCGACCGCCCGCAAACAGGGGGTCGATTTACGCTGGGTGGCTTTTTCGGCGGAGCTGACGGTTAACGCCGATCCCGGCCAGCTGCAACAGGTGCTCCTCAATCTGGCGATGAACGCAATTCAGGCCATGCCGGAGGGAGGGGCGCTGACCTTGCAGTTGCACGGGGATTGCACGAGCGCGCCGCCGGATACCAAGGGGGCGGAGAGCGGCCCCTGGTGCTGTATCCGGGTTGAGGATCAGGGGCTGGGGATTGCTGCGGAGGATCTGCCCCATATCTTTGAGCCTTTTTTCACCACCAAAGAGGTGGGGCAGGGAACCGGTCTGGGGCTCTCGATTGCTTACGGGATCGCAGATGAACATGGCGGCTGGATTGAGGTTGACAGCACTCCTGGCCAGGGGAGTTGCTTCACCGTCTGCCTGCCGCTGCTTGCACGCGGAGAGGTGGGATGAGCGAGACGCGGGCAAAAGGGTATATTCTGGTCGTCGAAGACGATCCGGCGCTGTGCGACTTACTCGAAGAGACTCTCGCCCGGCGCGGTTATCGGGTGCGGAGTGCGCTTAATGTTCCGGCGGCGCGGGAACTGCTCCATCGTCAGGAGTTTGATCTGGTGTTGACCGATCATCATCTGCCCGGGGCAAGTGGCATCGATCTGTGTGCCGAGCTGCAACACAACCGCCCCGACTTGCCGGTTGTGATCATGACCGCGTTTGGTTCCCTCGCCACCGCCATCGATGCGCTCCGCGCGGGCGCCTACGATTTTGTGACCAAGCCGGTCGATATCGACTTGCTCGGTTTTTCGCTGGAGCGGGCGCTGCAACATCGTCAACAGCAACAGAAAATTCATCTCCTCAAAAATCAGATTCGCCAGCACCAGGCACCGGGGGAGTTGGCCGGGGAAAGTCTGGCGCTGCACAAGGTCAGGGAGCAGATCAGTCGGGTGGCCAACCTGGATACCTCGATTCTGATCAGTGGCGAAAGTGGCACCGGCAAGGAACTGGTTGCGCGTGCCCTGCACCGGCAGAGCCACCGTTGTCACGGTCCGCTGGTGACGATCAACTGCGCGGCACTCCCCGAAAACCTGCTGGAGAGTGAACTGTTCGGTCACGTGCGGGGTGCGTTTACGGATGCGCGTGAGAGTCGGGCCGGACTTTTTGTCGAGGCGTCGGGGGGCACCCTGTTGCTGGACGAAATCGGCGAACTGCCGCTGATTCTGCAGCCGAAACTGCTGCGGGTGCTGGAACAGCGCCGGGTGCGTCCGCTGGGGGGCAATCAGGAAATCGATTGTGACGTGCGGATTGTTACCGCCAGTCATCGCGATCTGGCCGAAGCGGTCAGGGCGGGGACTTTTCGCGGAGATCTTTATTATCGGCTCAACGTTATTCAGATCGACCTGCCGCCGCTTCGCGCGCGGGGAAATGACATCCTGCTGCTGGCGCGGGAGTTTGTCAAAGAATTCTCCGCTCACCTCGGCAAGTCGGTGACCGGCATCTCAGAACCCGCCGCCGCGCGGTTGTTGTCCTACCCGTGGCCGGGAAATGTGCGTGAACTGCGCAACGTTATCGAGCGGGCGCTGGCTCTCACCAGCCACGATCGAATCACCGTTGAAGATCTCCCCGAGCAGCTGCAAAAACCGACCGGTGCTGGCCCCTTCGCGGGGGGCAACTCCGACCCCCTCGCCCTCCTGCCGCTGGCGGAGATAGAGCGGCGCTATATTGATCAGGTCATCGAACAGGTCGGCGGTAACCGCACCCTCGCGGCCCGAATCCTCGGTGTCGATCGCAAGACTCTGTATCGCAAGTTGAAAGATGGATGAAGCTCCAGTGTGAAAATTGCAAGAGAAGCAGGTGTTACGTTGCGGGATTCGGAATTGAAACCTGCTCTCTACTCTCCCTCGAAGGTCATTGTCGGGTCTATTCCCGGAACGGGCTGATCAAGGTTGGTCTCAACTCCCTCAGGATAAAGGCGAGGGAAATAACACCCAAGGCCGCGCTCTCCGGCTTATCTGCATACCAAACATTGCTTTATCCAATGCCACCCTTTACCCGCCTGGGGATCAGGAAATCCCTTTCCGTAGCAGGAATCAGGGGTGTATTCTCTATCGACGCAACGATCCGATACTCCGCAATATTATTAATTCGATGCTTCTTGCCGGGGTTCAGTAATGCCTGCAACTCACGAAATACGGTTGCATTTGTGTACCAACCAACAATCGCAGTGCCACCCATATCCGGGCCAGCAGTCCAAACTACGGTTACGCCATCTGCATGATCGGCACCTTTCGTCGCCCCTAGCCGTTCCACTGAAATGCGACCAGTAGGTTGTACGTACCCAAAAACTCTTCCATTTCACGGTGTGAAATTGCAGACTTCATGCCCTGCCGAATCCTTGTTGTGAGAACCTCCACGCTGGATGGAATCCCCTTGAATTCCGTCGTAGTGATTCATCCATCGAATATTACAGAAAACGATGGTCATCTAATTTTTCCTTGTTGCCTAACGAGTCTGTAGAAAAAACCTCTCACAACCCACCGGGTCTGCATTAATGAGGATTTTTCAGTTCGTGTGATTTGGCTTGTCACTTTATCCACTTTTGAACAGGAACAACAACCATTGAGCCACATCCAGAGCGGCTTTTAAAGCCGACATCGTTATTATTTGCCTTTATTTCAGCCTCTTACGAGGACTACACCCATCCATAGCGATGAATCTTGAAAATCTTGTTGAGCATGATCATCAATGGCCATTTTCGGTAACTTTGTCCCAACCGCGCAGTGAGAAGCGGCTCAAATCTTTGAAGCTTCACAGTAAAACCCCTTTCAATTTCTCTTCACATTGCCCCCAGGGCTTCCTCCAGCGGGCGTTCCGTGTCAACCTCAAGACTCCGCAATGTTGCGTCAACGAATCGCGCCAGGTGAGCACCGGTCAGGGCATAGGGGAGGAGTACTTCGTTGGCGCCGCTTGTTTTCAGGACTTCGATCATCTCCGCCGAATCTGCCGTGGCGACAAGAACGGCATTCGGTGCCAGGGTGCGGCAAGTCGTGACAAGGGATTGATTGTTGGTGCCCTTGAGCAGGGAATCGGGAATGGTGGAAAGAATGATTGTCGCGGAGGAGACATGGGCATGCTCCAGGGTGTCCATGCTGCTGATATCGCCAAACACGCCCTTGATATTCCGGTCCTTCAGCTCCTTCAGAACCTCAAGATTGAAATCGATCACCAGAATCTTTCGCAACAGATCCGGAGCGGTTATCTCAAGCTGGTCGATAAAGGCTTGCGCCCCCCGATGATAGCCGAGGAGTACCATCGGGTAATGACGGGTAGCGTCCGCCATGACCGTCTCTTTGACCTTGGAGGGGAAGCCGGTTTTTTCAAGGAAACGGTCGAAAACAAGGTATGCCCGGTGGTTACCGTTGATGAAATAGGTGGCAAGGACCGAGGTCACAGCCATGGCGTAAATGATCAGGGACAACATGCGCTCTTCAATATGCCCGTAATGCACCCCCAACGCCGCCACCACCAGAGAGAATTCGCTGATCTGGGAGAGATTGAGGCTGGCAATGAAACTGGTTCGCCGGCCGCTACCGGCCAGGGAGAGGAGCGGATAGATCGTCAGGAAGCGCGACGCGATGACGAAAAGGACGATGACTATCGCCATGATCAGCATGGCCGGGTCCGGGACCGGGATCTTCATGCCGATGGAGAGAAAAAAGAGGGTCAGAAAGAAATCGCGCAGCGGAAGAACCTTCGCCGTAACATGCACAGAGTAGGGGAAAGTCGAAATGGCCACCCCGGCAATCAGCGCCCCGATTTCCATGGAAAGGCCGATC
The DNA here is from genome assembly GCA_019429445.1 of Desulfuromonadaceae bacterium. Classification (NCBI taxonomy): domain Bacteria; kingdom Pseudomonadati; phylum Thermodesulfobacteriota; class Desulfuromonadia; order Desulfuromonadales; family Desulfuromonadaceae; species Desulfuromonadaceae bacterium. The sequence goes on along the minus strand of JAHYIW010000011.1, from coordinate 75,168 downwards.
CACCCCCCGATCCCCGCCATGCAGACGCACCAGGCGATGGACATCGCCACGACCATTTCCGGTGTCTTCGAGATCTTTTCAAAAATCCAGCCGAGCAGATACTTGCTGAGGAGAAAGCCGATTGCCAACAGCGCCACACTTTTGCTCAGGGCCAGCACCACGAGGGAGACCTGGGGATGGGTAAATTGGGGTTGCAGCGCCAGCACCAGGATTGCCCAGATATCCTGAAAGATGAGGATGCCCAGGGTGATGCGACCGGGCAGGGTATCGATTTCAAACTTGTCGTAAAGCAGCTTGACGACAATGGCGGTACTGCTCAACGAACAGCAGATGGCCAGATACAGGGCCTCGATGCGACCGTTGCCCAGACTGTATCCCAGCAGCGCGAAGAACCCGATCCCCAGCAGGACGGAGAAGATAAATTGGCCGCCCCCGGCATAGATCAACTGGCGGCCCGACGAGAGCAGCTTGGCAGGATTCAGTTCCAGGCCGATAATGAAGAGCAGCAGGATAAGACCGATCTCCGAAATGACTTCAATCCCGGTCGGATTGGACACGAGCTTGAGGCCGATCTCGGGGCCGATCACCGCTCCGGCAACAAGGTATCCGAGGATGACCGGCTGGCGAAAAAGTTGAAAGATAAATCCCAGCGCCGTAGCGGATAGAATTGAAATTCCTATTTCAGGAAGAATACCGTGCATAATAGTTGCCTCTCAGGCAGGCCAACGCTCCGCTTCACCAGTAATTTCCAGGTGCCGAATGGCAGCGTCCCGCATCAACCTCACCCCCCGTTTAATCGTCGTTTTCCTCGCTGATCAGCCGCCGATGCCGTGCATTCCCCGCGTCGGTGGCAGGTAATCATCCTCGTTGATGCGGTGCCTTTCAGGCTTGGCGCAGGCCGCTCCGAGCAGCAATTTTTCGATTGCCAGGGGATCGATCTGCGGTCGTAACGCTGGTTTCAGGTTGTATTCTCCCCCTTCAAACAGGCACGGCTTGATCCGCCCGTCGGCGGTAATGCGCAACCGGTTGCAGGCGGCACAGAAATGATTTGACACCGCCGGGATTACGCCCAGTCGCCCGCGCCAGCCGGGGAGGCGATAATGTTGTGCCGGGCCGACAATAGCGGAATCTTTGCGCAGGGGTTCAAGGGGGCCCAGTTCACGCAGCCGCGCAATGATGACGTCCGCGGGTACCCGCAACTCCGGAGGAAAGTCAAGTTCGGGGCCGAACGGCATGTATTCGATAAAACGGATATCCCACGGATGATGTTCGGCAAGCCGGGCGAAATCGTGAATTTCGTCATCATTGACCGAAGCAATCGGCACCATATTGATCTTGACCGGAAGCCCTGCCACGGTGGCGGCTCGGATCCCCGCCAGAACCTGTTCCAGCCCGTCGCGGCGGGTAATCTGCATAAACCGTTCAGGACGCAAGGTATCGAGGCTGACATTGACCCGCTGGAGACCGGCGTCGCGCAACGCCTCAACCTCTTCCGCCAGCCGCAGGCCGTTGGTCGTCATCGTCACTTCCGGACGTTCGGGAAGCTGCGCCAGCTGCCGAATGAAGTCGATTACCCCGCGCCGCACCAGGGGCTCCCCGCCGGTGACGCGAATCTGCCGCACACCGAGCCGCGCGGCGGCGGCGGCGACTGCCAGCAGTTCCTCGTAAGACAAGATTGTCCCGTGCGTAACCTCGACAACACCCTCTTCCGGCATGCAGTAGCGGCAACGCAGATTACAGCGATCGGTAATTGACAAGCGCAGGTATTCGATTGTTCGATTAAACTGGTCTTTCATCGTTTCAACACCCAGGGAAGGTGAATGTAAATTATTCACGCGAGAGCGCGCAACTGGCGCTACTATCGCAGAGCCCGCGGATGAATGCAATTATCTATTTGCACTTGCTGGGCCAGAAATCTATTTGCCAATGCGTTCGTCGCCGTGGTATAAAATATTAATCTACAGCATATAAATAAAGTTTAAGGATTATGTTTATGAGTAAAGCACTAGGTCTTTTATCCGGCGGGCTTGACAGCACCCTCGCCGCCCTGGCCTTGCAACGGCAGGGGGTTGAAGTCACCTGCATTGCCTTTGTCACCCCGTTCTTCGGTGCCGGCAAAGCCCGCAAGGCGGCAGAGAAAATCGGCGTGCCGCTTAAGGTGCATGACATCAGTGAGGTTCACCTGGAGATGGTCAAAAAGCCGAAGTACGGCTACGGCAAGAATATGAATCCCTGCATCGACTGCCATGCGATGATGTTTCGGCTGGCCGGGGAGATCATGGCCAAAGAGGGGTTCGACTTCCTCTTCTCCGGTGAAGTCCTCGGTCAGCGCCCGATGAGCCAGAACGCCAACGCGCTGCGCTCAGTCGCCAACTATTCGGGACATCCCGAGTGTATCCTGCGACCGTTAAGCGCACTCTTGCTGCCAAAAACGATCATGGAGGAAGAAGGGCTGGTCGATCGCACCCGGCTGCTCGACATCTCGGGCCGTTCCCGCCGCCCCCAGGAAGCCTGCGCCAAAGCGTGGGGCCTGACCGACTATCCGGCCTCGGGAGGGGGGTGCCTGCTGACCGAAAAACATTTTTCCGACCGCTTGCGCGATCTCTTTGCGCATCAACCGGAGGCCACCCCGGCGGACGTTGAACTGCTGAAGATCGGTCGTCAGTTTCGCCTCTCGCCGTCCTCCAAGCTGACCCTCGGACGCAATCAGGCCGATAACGATGCAATCAACCAGCAACTCCGCCCCGACCATATCCTGTTGCGCGCCGCAGGTGTCGCCGGACCACTGGGGCTGATCAGCGGCGCGCCGACGCCCGCCGACCTGGAGCTCGGTGCGGCACTGGTCGCCGCGTACGGCAAAGGGAAAGATTTACCCCGCCTGCTGGTCAACCTGAGCGGCGCCACGGAATGCCCGCTGGAAGTGACGCCCCTGGCGCGTGACGCGGCAGCCAGGCTGCTCCTCTAAGGTTGAAAAACTGGAGCGGATGGCGACGCCATCACGGTTGCTTTCCTCCCGGCAATAAAGGTATATTGTCCCTCCCGATTGCAGGGTGGCAGGAAAGGGATGACGTGCACGAACTCGGCATTACCCAGAGTATCATCGAGATTGCCCAGGCTCACGCCCGCGCCGAAAACGCCGCGCAGGTGCTCTCCGTGACGGTGGAGATCGGGGCCCTGTCCGGGGTGGTTCCGGATGCCGTGGAGTTCTGCTTCGAAGCATGCAGCAAGGAGACTCTCCTCGACGGCGCGCGCCTGATTATCGAGTTTATCCCCGGTCGTGCCCGCTGTTCCGCCTGCGCCTGGGAAGACCAGATCGATCAACTGACCTACGCCTGCCCCGGCTGTGGCAATCTGTCCCTGGAGCGCCTGCAAGGGGAGGAATTACGCGTCAAAGAACTGGAGATTGACTAGATGTGTATCGATTGCGGCTGCGCCGAGCACCACCACCACAGCGATGAACATCGCCACGATCACACCCATGATCACACCCATGATCAGCGCCCCTCCCCCGGCGGCAGAAAGCTCTCCATCGGCGAAAATCTGCTCGCCAAAAACGATCGGCTGGCCGCTGCCAACCGCGCCCGCTTTGCCGCCCAGGGGCTGTTCGTCCTCAATCTGGTAAGTTCACCCGGTTCGGGCAAAACCTCGATCCTTGAGCGCACCCTGCGCGACCTGCAAGATGAAATCAGCTTTGCCGTCCTCGAAGGGGATCAACAGACCAGCAACGATGCCGACCGTATCGCCGCCACCGGCATTCCGGCGCACCAGATCAATACCGGTGCGGGATGTCACCTCGACGCCCACATGGTCGGTCACGGTGCCGACCATTTTGATCTTGCCACGACCGACATCCTGATGATCGAGAACGTCGGCAACCTGGTCTGCCCGGCCTCCTTCGACCTCGGCGAAGATCATAAAGTCGCGGTCCTCTCCGTGACCGAAGGGGAGGACAAACCGCTCAAATATCCACAGATGTTTCAGGCCGCGAACCTGCTGCTGATCAACAAGATCGATCTGCTCCCCTACGTGCCGTTCGATATCGAAACATGTAAAACCTTTGCCCGACAGGTCAACCCCGCTGCCGAAATCCTCGAAGTCTCCTGCCTCAAGGGCGATGGCATGGACGCCTGGTATCAGTGGCTGCGCACCGGTCTGGCCAGGAAGCAGCAGCCGTAGCAAGGTGACCCGCCGGGAGCACCGCAACCACAACCCGCAGCGAAGACAGGAGCCGCCATGTGCCTCGGCGTACCGATGCAAGTGATCAAGATCGACAATGAGATGGCCGTGTGTGAAATCGATGGTGTCCGCCGCGAGGCGAGTCTGATGATGATCGATGGTGTCAAGGTCGGCGACTACGTGCTGATCCATGCCGGGTTCGCCATCGAACGCCTCGATCAAGGAGAGGCACAGCTGACCCTTGACGCGCTGCGCGGGGCCCTCGACCAGGGGTTGCTGCCGGAATGAACTACACGACCGAATTTCGTGACCCCGAACTGGCCGCACTCCAGCTTGAAGCGATCCGCCGCACAGTGGCGAACCACTCCGGGGTGATGACGCTGATGGAGGTCTGCGGCACCCACACCATGGCGATCTACCAGCACGGCATCCGCGCCCTGCTCCCGAAAAATATCCGGCTGATCTCCGGTCCCGGCTGTCCGGTCTGCGTCACGCCGATCGATTACGTTGACCATGCTGTCGCCCTGGCGCGACGTCCCAACACCATCATCACCACCTTTGGCGACATGCTCCGGGTGCCCGGTTCATCGAGCAGCTTGATGCGCGAGCAGGCCCGTGGCGCAACGATCAAGATCGTCTATTCCCCCCTCGATGCCGTCGCCATCGCGGCCAAAAATCGTGCGCAGGACGTGGTCTTCCTCGGCGTCGGCTTCGAAACCACCACCCCGACCGTCGCCGGGGCGATCCTCACTGCCGCGCGGCAGGGGCTGAAAAACTTCTTTGTGCTCGGTTCGCACAAAACGATGCCCGCGCCAATGGCCGCCCTGATCGGCGATCCGCAACTTCAGGTTGATGGCTACCTCTGTCCGGCCCATGTCAGTGCCATCATCGGTTCCGACGCCTACCTCCCGCTGGTCAATCAGTATCAGGTGGCCGCCGTGATTACCGGCTTTGAGCCGCTCGACGTGCTGCAAGGGGTGTTGATGTTGGCCCGCCAGATCGTCAGCGGAAAAATGCAGGTCGAAAACCAGTATCGCCGCGTGGTGCACCCGGAGGGAAACCCGAAAGCCCGCGACATCCTCTATCAGGTCTTTGAGCCGTGCGCCGCTCGCTGGCGCGGGATTGGTGACATCCCGGACAGCGGTTTGCGCATGCGCCCGGAGTATGCCGCCTTCAACGCGGTGGTTCAACTGCCGGTCGAGGTTGAAGCGCCGCGAGAGCATCCGGGGTGCCAATGCGGCGAAATCCTCAAGGGGAAAATCTCCCCGCAAGACTGTCCCCTGTTCAGAACTGTCTGCACCCCTGAAGAGCCGGTCGGTGCCTGCATGGTGTCGAGTGAAGGGACTTGCGCGGCTGAATACAAATACGGAACTGATTAATTTCACCACGAAGTTCACGAAAAAAAATCCTTTCTCCGTGCTTATCGTGGTGAAATATTATCGTTACAGGAGTACGCTTCATGAAATCAGAGATCATCCTCCTCGGTCACGGTAGTGGCGGTAAACTCAGCCATCAACTGCTTGACGAGTTGATTGTGCCGACCCTCTCGGGCTACACCCCCCAAAACCAGAACGACGCGGCAATCGTTGCGCAACCGAAGGGTCGGCTGGCGATGACCACCGACTCCTATGTGGTCGATCCGCTCTTCTTTCCCGGCGGCAACATCGGCGATCTCGCCGTTAACGGCACGGTCAACGACCTGGCGATGGTCGGTGCCCGGCCGCTGGCGTTGAGTGTCGGACTGATTCTGGAAGAAGGTTTGCCGCTCAGCGACCTGCGCACGATCCTGATTTCGATGAAGGCGGCTGCCGAAGAGGCCGGGGTGGCGATTGTCACCGGCGATACCAAGGTCGTGCCGCGCGGCAAGGCCGACAAAATCTTTATCAATACCTCCGGCATCGGCGTCATCGAGCACACTTTCGCGATCAACGGCAGCGGAGCGAAGATCGGCGACCAGATCCTGATCAACGGCCCGGTCGGCGATCACGGCATGGCGGTGCTGGCCCGCCGCGAAGGGCTGGAGCTTGACAGTGATATTCACAGTGACAGCGCGCCGCTTAACGGACTGGTGGCCGAACTGCTCACAGCGGTCGGTGCCGACCTGCACGTGCTGCGCGATCCGACGCGCGGCGGCGTTGCCACCACCCTCAAGGAAATCGCCCTCCAGTCGGGGGTCGATATTACCCTCAATGAGACCTCCGTTCCGGTCAGCAAAGCGGTAACCGGGGCCTGTGCAATCCTCGGTCTCGACCCGTTGTTCGTCGCCAACGAAGGAAAGTTGCTCGCCTTCGTCGCCCCGACCGCCGCGGACGCGGCGCTGGCGGTGATGCGCAACCACCCCTACGGCAAAAGCGCCGCGATCATCGGTGAGGTCACCCTCGCTTCGGTCGGTCGGGTCAAGGTACGCACCGCCATTGGCGGCCTGCGCTCAATCGAGATGCTCTCCGGTGAGCAACTGCCACGTATCTGCTGATGTCGGAGCAGCGCGCCCTGCCTGTTCTTTACAAAACTTTACCGCGCCGCCAAAAGACTTAACATGCAGAGACCACAAAATCTGTTATGATCGGCCCATCGCAACGCTATTCTCAATCTCAATCACGGGCTAAAGAGTGTATTTTCACGTCAAAAAAACCGGCATAATCCCTCGCGGACAGATTACAGCGATGCTCACGGCACTGTTGCTGTGCGCCTGTACCCCGGTGGTGCAATCGACCCAACCGGAGGGCGTTCTTCCCGCGCACTTCTCCGCCTCCGGCGCAGTGCAGTCGCCGGAACGCTGGTGGACAACCTTTGCCGACCCCCGGCTGAATCAACTCATCGCCCTCGCCTTAACCGAGAACCCCGGATTGCGCGCCACCTGGGAGCGGCTGCAACAAGCCGCCGCCGTCGCCCGCAAGGCAGGGGCGGAACGTTCGCCGACACTCACGCTTGAGGGCGGAGGCAGGCGGACCAGAAGTCTCCCCGATGGCGCGGCAACAGATACCACCAGCTATTCTCTCGGCCTGAATGCGGCTTATGAACTTGACTTGTGGGGGCGGGTTGCCGCCACTCGCGCCGCCGCCGAACTTGATGTTCAGGCGAGCGCCGCCGATCTGCAAACGGCGGCACTGACCCTCACAACGCAGGTCGCGTCGACCTGGTATCAGCTGATCGAAAAGCGGGGGCAGCTTGAGTTGTTACAAGCGCAATTAGACGCCAATCAGCAGATCGAGGAACTGGTGCTGGTACGCGTCCGAACCGGCAAGGCCGGCGTTGCCGATCTGCTCCAGCAACAACAGTTGATCGCGGCGCTCCGCGGTGAAGGGGAACTTGTCAGCGCCGAGATTGAGCGCCTGGTACACCGCCTGGCCATCCTCTGCGGGCAGCCGCCCACCTTGTTCGCGCTTTCCACGGCGGCAGAATTTCCCCCCTTGCCGCCCCGCCCGGCAACCGGGCTGCCCCTGGAAATGATCCAGCGTCGGCCCGATCTGCGCGCCGCCCTTGCCGCTGTTCAGGCCGCCGACCAGCGCGTCGCGGCGGCGATTGCCGATCGTTTTCCACGCTTGAGTCTCAGCGCGCGAATCTCTTCCAGCGAAGCAAGCATCAGTGCGCTTTTCGATAACTGGCTCACCACCCTGGCCGCCAATCTGGTGGGACCGCTGGTCGACGGCGGGCGGCGGCGGGCGGAAGTCGAGCGCACCGCCGCGCTCGCCAAAGGCGCGCTGCACAACTACCGACAAGCCGCGTTGACCGCTCTTGGCGAAGTTGAGGATGCACTGAGCACGGAGGACCGTCGCCAGCAGTATCTTGTCAGCCTCGATCGGCAGCGACACTATGCCACCTCGGTCCTCAACAATTTGCGCGATCGCTATCTGCGCGGAGCCACCGATTATCAGCGGGTACTGGGTGCCTTGCTTGATCAGCAACGCCTGCAACGCACTCAACTTCAGGCGCAGCGTGACCTGTTGCTCAATCGCATCACCCTCTACAGCGCTCTGAGTGGCGGGTGGCCGTCCGCAGTTGTCACCCACACAAGTGAAAGGTAGTCTGCCCATTATGACTGCGTCGAATGATTTTACTCCCCCCCCGGTCCGCTCAACAGCGAGCCGCCTGAAAAAAATCGTGTCATGGCTCCTGCCGCTGGTGATTCTGCTGCTCGCCATCCTCCTCGCCTGGTGGCTGGCGCAGAGTGGACCGAAAGTCGGCAAGCGGGCGCCGGTGCGCAACGCGGTCTTGGTTGAAACACACCCGGTCGCGATCACCGCTGAGCGAATCATCCTCACCGCCAACGGCACGGTGCAAGCAGCCCGTCAGGTCGAACTCAGACCTCGGGTGAGTGGCACGGTGACCGCGATCAGTGCGCACCTGCTCCCCGGCGGGAAGGTACAACGGGGTGCCACACTCCTGACGCTCGATGCCAGTGATTATCAACTGGCGCTCACCCAACAGGAAAATAATGTCGCCCGGGCCACGGCTGAGCTGCAACTTGAAAAAGGCAACCAGCTCCTCGCGCAAAAGGAATATGAATTGCTGGGCAGCGCTGTCAGTGAGGCTGAAATCGAGCTGATGCTGCGCCGACCGCAGCTACACTCGTTGCAGGCCGCGCTTGACAGCGCGCAAGCAGCGCGGGAACAAGCCCGGCTGAATCTTGAACGGACCCGCGTCACCGCCCCGTTCAACGGCATCATCGCCTCACGTCAGGTTAATGTCGGTTCGCAGGTCACCAGCGCGACGCCGTTGGCGACACTGATTGACAGAGACCATTACTGGATTGAGGCCACCCTCCCGGTCGCGCAACTGCAATGGATCGATACCCCCAACGCGACCCAAACCGGGGCAACGGTCCATATCACCAGTTCCGCGTGGGGGGAACAGGTTGAACGCCGGGGACACGTCTTGCGCTTGCTCCCCGAACTCGAAGAACGGGGGCGCCTGGCCCGGCTGCTGATTGAGGTCAACGACCCGTTGGCGTTGACCGCAGACAATGCCAACCAGCCGCCGCTATTGCTCGGTTCCTGGGTAACGCTCACCATCGACGGTCGGGAACTTCCGGCGGTCGCCGCGCTTGATCGTGCCTGGCTGCGCGGTGGTAATACGGTCTGGCTGCGCGACCCCGCCGGGAAACTGGAAATCCGCCCGCTGCAACCGGTCTTTCGCGGTCGTGACCAGGTGCTGATCGAAACCGGTCTGGTGGCCGGAGAAGAACTTGTTACCTCGCGCCTTTCCGCGCCGGTCGCGGGCATGGCTCTGCGTACCGCCGATGAAGCAGCCAGACAACCCGCTCCGACCGGGGAAGAGCAAGCTGCCGGGGATCAGCGGCGATGAGCGAGCTCACCCCGCACGCCTGGCAACGCGGTCCGCTGGCGTGGATGGTCAACAACCGCGTCACCCCCAACTTGCTGATGATCTTCCTGATCGTCGGCGGATTCTTCATGACCTCGCAGATCAAGCAGGAGGTGTTTCCCAACTTTGAACTCGACATGGTCCAGGTGAGTGTCGCCTACAGCGGCGCGAGCCCGGAGGAGGTCGAGCAGGGGATCGTGCTGGCGGTTGAAGAGGCGGTGCGCGGGGTTGAAGGGGTCAAGGAATTGACCTCGACCGCCGGCGAGGGGATCGGCGTCGTCACCGCCGAACTGCTGGAAGGCGCCGATCAACAGAAAGTTTATCAGGATATCCAGCAGCAGATCGATCGCATCAGCACTTTCCCTGAAGATGCCGAGGATCCGCAGGTAGCGCTTCTCAGTCGTCGCCGCCGGGTGGTTACCGTGCAGATTTTTGGACCGGCGACCGCCACCGCACTGCGCGAAACCACCGAACAGGTGCGTGATCGTCTGTTGCAGGATGCGGGGATCACCCAGGTTGAATTGTCCGGCGCCCGCGACTACGAAATTGCCGTTGCCATCTCCGCCGACACCCTGCGCGCCCACCAGTTGTCCCTCGATGAAGTCGCCCGTATCGTGCGCAGCGCGGCCACCGAACTCCCCGGCGGGAAAGTGGAAACCCGCGCGGGAGATCTGCTGTTGCGCGTTAAGGATCGCCGCGACTGGGCGGTCGAATTCGCACGCATTCCGATCATCACCACGCCCGGCGGCGGAATGCTCTACCTTGGCGATATCGCCACAGTGAGCGAAGGGTTTGAGGACACCAACCGGGTCACCTCCTACAACGGTCAACCAAGCCTGTCACTCGAAATCTACCGGATCGGCGCACAGACCCCGATCGGGGTGTCCGCCGCGGTGCGTGCCGCGCTGATTGAAATCGAGGCGGACCTCCCTGCGGGGATCGATTGGGCGATCAGCAGCGACCGTTCCTCCTACTACAAGCAACGGCTCGAATTGCTGCTGAAAAATGCTTTTTTTGGCTTGCTGCTGGTACTGGTGGTACTCAGCCTTTTTCTGGAGTTCAAGCTCGCCTTCTGGGTCACCATCGGCATCCCCACCTCGTTCCTCGGTGGTCTGCTCTTCCTGCCGTTGATGGGGGTTTCGATCAATATGATCTCGATGTTCGCCTTCATCGTTGCGCTCGGGATAGTTGTCGACGATGCGATTGTCGCCGGTGAAAATATCTACGAATACCGTCAACGCGGGATGAATTTCGCCGAAGCGGCGATACGCGGCGCACGCGACGTTGCGGTGCCGATCACCTTCAGTATTCTCACTAATATCCTCGCCTTTCTGCCACTGGCGATGATCCCCGGAACGATGGGAAAAATCTGGAAGGTCATTCCGCTGGTGGTCGTCACCGTCTTTCTGATTTCGTGGGTTGAATCGCTGCTGATTCTTCCCGCACACCTGGCCCACACCAGCAGTCAGCCGCTGACCCGCCTGAGCGGCTGGCTGCACGACCGCCAACAGGCGTTCACCCGTTTGGTGGCGCGCTTTATCGAGGGGGTCTATGCCCCCTTTCTTGATCGTTGTCTGCGTCACCGCGGGATCACCATAGCGCTCGGTTTTGCGCTGTTTATCGGTGTCGTCGGCTACGTGCGTGGCGGCCACATCGGGCTGATTCTGATGCCACGTGTCGAAGCGGACAGCGCCGTCGTCACCGCGGTATTACCGGTCGGCAGTCCGCTCGCCACGCTGCTGGCGGTTCGTGACACGCTGGTAACCGCTATTCAGGAGGTCGCGCGGGAGCATGGCGGAGAAGATCTGGTTGAAGGGATCCGTGCCCAGGTCGATGAGAATCAGGTCGAAATCGTCGCCTATCTTCCCCCCCCCGAGGTCCGCCCGCTGTCGACCCGTGAGGTGACCACAGCATGGCGCAAGGGCGTCGGGACGCTGCCTGGACTCCAGTCGCTGCGCTTTGAATCGGATCGCGGCGGCCCCGGCTCGGGGGCCGCGCTGACCGTTGAACTTTCACATCGCGATGTCGCGACGATTGAACGCGCTGCGCTTGCCCTGGCCGAACGGCTGGAAGAATTCCCCAACGTCAAGGATATTAATGATGGTTCAACCTCCGGCAAGGAGCAACTCGATTTCAGTATCACTCCCGCCGGGCGGGCCCTTGGGCTGACCTCCAGCGAGGTGGCGCGCCAGATCCGCAACGCCTTCACCGGTTCTGTCGCACTGCGCCAGCAACGGGGTCGCAACGAAGTCACGGTGCGGGTGCGTCTGCCGGAAAGGGAACGTCAACGCGAATATGATGTCGAAAATCTGCTCATACGCACCCCGACCGGCACCTTTGTCCCGCTGGTGGAAGTCGCCGCTGTGCAACGTGGCCGCGCCTACACCGTAATCAAGCGGCGTGATGCGCGACGAACGCTCAATGTCACCGCCGATGTCGAGCCAATCGGCGAAGTCAGCCAGGTCACGGCAGTTCTCAACGCAACGATCCTGCCCCAACTGGCGCGCGATTTCCCTGGGCTGACCTACGGCTACCAGGGGCGTCAGGCAACGATGCGGGAAAGCATGTCGAGCCTTTTCACCGGCTTCGCTCTGGCGATGATGGGGATTTACTTTCTGCTCGCCATTCCGTTTCGCAGCTATATCCAGCCGATTATCGTCATGATCGCGATCCCCTTCGGGATTGTCGGCGCGGTCTTCGGACACCTGTTGATGTCCTATAACCTCAGCGTGATCAGCATGATGGGGATTGTCGCCCTCTCCGGGGTGGTGGTCAACGACTCGCTGGTACTGATCGATTATGCCAATCGCCAGCGTCTCGCCGGGATCGATTCCCACACGGCGATCCACGCCGCCGGAGTGCGGCGTTTCCGGCCGATCATTCTCACCACCCTGACCACCTTCGGCGGTCTGTCACCGATGATCTTCGAGACCTCGCGTCAGGCGCGTTTTCTGATTCCGATGGCGTTATCGCTCGGTTTCGGCATCGTCTTCGCGACCCTGATCACCCTGGTGCTGGTGCCGTCGTTGTATATGGTAATTGAGGATTTTCGCGGCAAGTTTTTTGCGGAAAAGCCCGGCACAGAGCACTGAGCATGAGATCGATGATTTTCAGGTGCTTGCGGAGCGGCCCATCCTGATTTCGCGGTGGGCCGTTTTTGTGTCTGAGACCTGGTGGACTACAGCCACACATCCGCAACCGAATTTGTCGCCGTTACCGGGTGCTGGCAAACGGTAGATTCGGCAAGCCAAGCTCCTTGAGAAACGCGTTGTTGCCATCCTTCTCTTTAATCGTCATTACACCACCCCTCCAGAGGAGGGGAATTTTGTGTACCATTCCCCTCCTCTGGAGGGGTACGCCATAGGCGGGGGGTGGTGCCTTTATCCCCATGCGGGGTGGTCGCCAATACCGGATGATTTCTCAAAAATTCCATGACCCCGAACAAATTGCGTTTCACGTCGCTATCACTGATGTGAATGACCACCAAATCAAGCCCGATTAAAAACGCATCCCGTTGCGCATCGTAATCAGCCTTGTCATCGTCGCTGCTGCCGTCGATTTCGATCACCACACCCTTTTCTGCGCAGAAAAAATCAACAATATAGTTGCCGATGATTTTCTGCCGATCAAAATCCAAGCTTGAAAACTGCTTGTTCTTGATTTTATTCCACAACAAAACCTCGGATAAATTTCCAGCTCTGCGCAAATCCCTGACTCTTTCCTTTAGCGCCGGGTTATAGGGGAGCGACATATAGCTTTTGGTTGAGCGCATTACACCACCCCGTCAGGCTGCGCCTGCCACCCCTCCACAGGAGGGGAATTTTGTGCCCCATTCCCCTCCTGTGGAGGGGTGCCCCGCAGGGGCGGGGTGGTGCTTTCTCCGCTGTCCAGCACATGAATGACGGTGAAGTTCAGGCCCGTCAAATAAGCATCCCGCGCCGCATCTGTTGTGGCTGCTGCCCTTCGATCTGAGCCTCTGTACTCATACTTTGAGCATCCCCAAACAGATCAAAAAAATTAAAGAGAAAACCGCTGGCAGCAAAGTGCAGACATCAGCGCGAGACAAGAACACTAGAAAATGCGGTATTGATTGTTGTAGAAATGGAACGCGCGCCGCACCCGTGCCCGTACCGAGGCTTTGGTGAAGGGTTTCATGATCACGTCAAAAAAACCTTTTTCAAAGGCATGCAGCTCTTCTTCTTCGGTCTTTGCCTTGCCGGTGATCATAATGACGGGAATATGGTGTGTTTCCGGAATCGCGGTCATTGAATTGAGCAGTTGATACCCCCCGAGTTTCGGCATTTCCATGTCGGTGATCACCACATGCGGGCTGTCCCCGATGACGATCTTGAACGCTTCCATGCCATCCTGTGCGGTCAGGATGCGATAACCCTCCCCACTGAGAATATCGGTCAGCATCTGCAGAATAACTTTGTCGTCATCGACCAGCAACACGGTTCGCTCTTTTGTGCGCCGTGGCTCTTTATTCAGATAAAGACGACTGATTGCGGTACGGATATCTTCGCGGGTCGTGACAAAGGGGAAAACCTTGAGACCGGTCCGGATCGATAATTCGTGGAGGATATCACCATCGGTGGGATCGACCATCGCCAGAGCCAGCTGGTCGCCCTTGCGTTTGAACGGAAAAATCAGATGACGCAGCGCCTGCTCAACCGGAACGGTGGCCAGCAAGGACTTGTCAACCGGCATATCACCGAGGCCGAAAACGGTTTTACAGCCATGCTGCTTGGCCAGTGCGTTGGCCAGTTCCTCACCGCTGACCAGATTAAGATCGATCAGCGTCGCGCCGAAACGCCGGTGCAACTCCTGAGCATGAACCAGAACACGGTCAACCGTTTTCCGGGTAACGATGCCCTCGGCAATCAAAATCTCACCAAGCTTTTTCCACGGTTTTCCGTTCATCTCTGCGCTCATGCCAATTCCCCGGATAAGGCTGCGGCGTTGAAGCTGGCTAAATCTAGCTTGATTGACACGGGTTGTCAACCGGGAGCCGGGGCGGTGTCAGCGGGACTTCCACACCCTTTGCCCGTCCAGACAGGTCTTTTATCAATCACCGGATAAAGAGCACAAACCGGCGCTGGTGATTGTTCAGCTATAAATCCTCATAGTCCAACCGGAAAAAATCCTGGGCCTGCGGATGCTTCTCGTCGAGGGCGTACCGGGTGGGAGCGGTATTGGGGGCAAAGGCCTCGATATAAGCATCGGAGCCGTCCTCGGGGGCGAGCAGCCCGGTCTGGGGATCAACCGGATGGAATTCGATCGTATCGGGGACGCGAAAGCTGAGCGGAGCAAGGTCCAGATCCGCAACGGCTTCCCGCATGAACTCGACCCAGGCGGGAGCTGCGGCCTTGGAACCGGTTTCGTACTTGCCGAGCGGGCGTTCGATATCGTAGCCGACCCAGGCAACGGCAACCAGTTGCGGCACGAAACCGGCAAACCAGGCATCTTTCAGGTCGTTGGTGGTGCCGGTTTTTGCCGCGACCGCGCGTTTCAGCGCTTTGGCACGCCAGCCGGTGCCATGCTGCACGACGCTTTCCATCATATTGGTAATCAGATAGGCGGTTTCCGGCGAGATCACCCGCTTGCGTCCCTGGCGAATCAACTGTTGCCCGGAACCGGGACCATCGGGAAAATCGGCCGGGTCGATCGATTCGATAATCTTGCCGTCGCGATTGACAACCCTGGTCACATAGACCGGGGTGACGCTGACCCCGCCGTTGGCGATGACAGCATAGGCCGTGGTCAGTTCCAGCGGGGTCAATGCCGAGGAACCGAGCGCCAGGGTCAGGTCGCGCGTCAGCGGTGATTCGATACCGAATTTGGCGATATATTTAGCGGCGTAGTTGATGCCGATATCTTCAAGTAATTTGATCGTCACAATGTTGCGCGATTTGGAGAGCGCCAGCCGCAACGAGGTCGGTCCGTACCATTTATCTGAATAGTTACTCGGTTTCCAGACCGTTTCCGCGCCGGCAACATTCCTGTCCTTGAAGACCACGGGCGTGTCAAGAATGATTGAAGCGGGGGTGTAGCCTTTGTCGAGAGCAGCGGCATAGAGGAGTGGTTTGATCGCCGAGCCGGGGAGACGCCGGGCCTGGAGTGCCCGATTGAACTGGCTGCGTTTAAAATTGTAACCACCGACCATGGTTTTGACGCTGCCATCTTCCGGATTGATGGCGACGATTACCCCTTCGGCCAACGGTTCCTGTTCAAGTTCCAGCTGGAGAACACCGGCGTCGTCAGCACCACTGATCCGCACCTGAATCACCGCGCCGATCGGCAGCCGGGTACGCCTCCCGTCCGCATTGCCTTGTGCGGGAATGTTATTGGCAACGATTTCCAGAGGTGCCGCCCAGTGCTCGTCGGCGATCGTCACAACCCCGGCGTAAGGACCGCAACGGACACTGAATCCCGCCGGGTCCGCAGTGCTGACCACTGCGTCAAGGACGTCACCAACCAGCAGCGGTTGCCCCTGCCTGCCGACCTCCTGTTGCGCAAGGAACGCTTCGATCTCGGCGCCGGGCAAAACCTTTTCAGGCCCCCGGTAACCCTGGCGACGATCATGGTCGCGCAGATTCTGCTGCACCGCCTGCTGCGCGGCATGCTGCAGCGCAAGGTTCATGGTGGTATAAACCTCCAGCCCCTCGGTGTAGAGCACCTCTTCGCCATAGCGCTCTTCGAGATAGCGCCGCACCTGTTCGGTAAAATAGGCGGCATCTTCAATATTGCGATTGATCCGTGGCTGAATGTCAAGTTCCTGGGCAAAGGCCGAATCCGCCTCGGCGCGGGAGATGTAGCCGTCATCGACCATGCGGTTGAGGACGTAGTGCTGACGTTTTTTGGCGCGGTCAAGATGACTGTACGGCGAATAGCGGCTCGGAGCCTGGGGCAGCCCGGCAAGGATCGCACATTCGGCAACTGTCAACTGGTTGACGTCTTTGGCGAAATAATTCTCCGCCGCCGCCTGTACGCCGTAGGCGCGGTGCCCCAGATAGATCTGGTTGAGGTAGAGGTAGAGGATTTCATTTTTGGTCAGATGCTGTTCCATCCGCCAGGCGAGGATCGCTTCCTTGAACTTGCGCTTGAACTTGCGTTCCGACGAAAGGAGCATCGTTTTGGCGACCTGCTGGGTAATGGTACTCCCCCCCTGAACGATTCCCCCGGCCTTGATATTTTTGATCGCCGCGCGCAGTATCGAGGTGAAATCAATCCCCTGATGCGCAAAGAAGTGGGAATCCTCAGCCGCAACGAAGGCGTCGATCAACTGGCGGGGCATCTGTTCAACAGGAAAGAGGATGCGCCGTTCTTTCGAATATTCGGCGATCAGTTGACCATCTTCACTGAAGACGCGCGTGACGATCGGTGGACGGTAATCGCTGAGGGTTTCGACGCGCGGCAGATCATCGGCAAGATAAAAATAGATTCCAACCGGGACCAGAAGTGCGATCAACAGCCCGACCGCGCCGATAATCAGGAGTTTTTTAAGAACGGCTTTAATTTTAAATGTCATGGGGGTTTAGATCCGTATCAAATGCAAGCTATAAATTTTAACATAAAGCACCCGCCAGCGGCAACGGTTTTCCCGTTTGCCTGTTTGCCGGGTTGTGTTAGACTTGCACCACAAAAAAATTGCCCCGCTGGTGCTGTGAAAGGAGCGCTCTCCCCTCATGTTCAGACGGACAAAAATAGTTGCGACCGTTGGCCCGGCCTGCTCTTCGGTTGCCGGTTTAAAAGCTTTGGTGGAGGCCGGTGCTGATGTTTTTCGGCTTAACTTCTCGCATGGCGAGCGGGCGGAAAAGGCGGAAATAATCGACCATATCCGAACGTTATCAAAAGCACGGCGGCAGGCGGTGGCCATCCTCGGCGATTTGCAGGGACCGAAGATTCGCACCGGGACGATGGCTGATGGCGAGCTGCTCCTCACGGCGGGGACCGAGGTCACCATGACCACCCGCCCGGTGCCCGGTGCAGGGACGTTGATTCCAACCACTTACCGCAACCTGCCGGGTGACGTTACGGCGGGGGACCGCATCCTGCTCGATGACGGCCTGCTCGAACTGAAAGTGCTGGGGATCGCTGGCAGTGAGGTGCATTGCCGGGTGATCGTCGGCGGACTGCTGAAGGACCGCAAGGGCATAAACCTCCCCGGCGTCGCGGTTTCCGCCCCGGCGCTGACCGAAAAGGACCTCGCTGACCTGCGCTTCTGTATCGACCACGGCGTCGATTATGTCGCCCTCTCTTTTGTCCGCAGCGCCGCTGATGTTCAGCAGTTGCAGCGACTGATTTTTCAGGAGAAATCGTCACTCAAAGTCATCGCAAAAATCGAGAAACCTGAAGCGGTGACCAATTTTGATGCGATTCTTGAGGTCGCTGACGGGATTATGGTCGCGCGTGGTGATCTCGGCGTGGAAGTCAGTCCGGAACTGGTGCCGCTGATTCAGAAAAAGATTATCCGCAAGTGCAACGCCGTCGGCAAACCGGTGATTACAGCGACCCAGATGCTCGAAAGCATGGTCAACAATCCGCGACCGACGCGCGCCGAAACCTCCGATGTCGCCAATGCAATCCTCGATGGCACCGACGCGGTAATGCTTTCCGCCGAAACGGCGGCCGGCAAATACCCGGTGGAAGCGGTGGAGCTGATGGTTCGCGTGGCACTCGATGTTGAAACCGACCCGGCCCTGCGCGAGCAGGTATTTCAGCCTCTGTCCGGGGAGCACAGCTATCGCAGTCTCCCTGAAGCGATCAGTCAGGCGGCCTGCCGGGTCGCGGAAAATGTCGGTGCGGCGGCGATTCTGGCTTTTACCCAGACCGGCAGCACCGCCGCGCTGGTCGCCAAATACCGTCCGGCCCTGCCGATTTATGCGTTGACGCCGACCCAGACGGTCCGCCGCAGGTTGGCGCTCTATGCCGGTGTCCGTTCCATTCGGGTCGATATTGAAGGAGACACCGAAGCCCAGATTCGCTCGGTTGAAGAGGTCGTCCTTAGAGCCGGGGTGTTGCAACGCGGCGACGTGGTCGCCATTACCATGGGCAGCCCGGTTTCGGCACCGGGAACCACCAACCTGCTGAAGATTCATCGTTTGGGAACCGGGGTTTTTTACGAAGTGCATTAACCGCGAACGACGCGCATTAACGCGATTCAAACCGACCATCAATGAGGAACCATGAGTGAAAAGAAAGCGGTCGTCCTTTACAGCGGCGGACTCGATTCGACGACCTGTCTGGCCATCGCGCGCGAGGCAGGGTTCACCCCCTATGCGATGAGCTTCGCCTACGGTCAACGCCACGCCATCGAGCTGGACAGGGCGTGTGCATACGCCCCGCGACAGGGGGTGGCAGAGCATCAGGTCGTCACCATCGATCTGCGTAAAATCGGCGGGAGCGCGCTGACTGCCGACATTGCCGTGCCCAAGGACGGTGATTTTGATGCCGGTATTCCGGTCACTTATGTACCGGCCCGCAACACCATTTTTCTCTCCTTTGCCCTCGGCTGGGCAGAGGCCCTCGGTGCTTTTGATATCTTTATCGGCGTCAATGCCCGCGACTATTCCGGTTACCCCGATTGTCGTCCCGAGTATATCGATGCCTTTGAAAAATTGGCCAATCTGGCCACCGCCGCCGGAGTCGACGGGCGGGGTGTTTACCGTATTCACGCTCCTTTGCTCTATTTGAGTAAAGCCGATATCGTGCGTCGCGGTCTCGCCCTGGGGGTCGACTATGGACTGACCCATTCCTGTTACGATCCAACCCCTGCCGGCCTGGCCTGTGGCCGGTGTGATTCCTGTCGTCTGCGGCTGAAAGGTTTTGCCGAGGCGGGAACCGTTGACCCGCTCCCCTACGCCTGAGAGAGGCCCGCAATGAAAACCATGCCTGACCTGCAAAAATCCCCGGATACCCGGCGTATCGCCATTGACAAGGTGGGGGTCAAGAATATCCGCTACCCGATCGTGGTGCTCGACAAGCACAAGGAACAACAACATACCGTCGCCCGCGTCAACATGTACGTTGATCTTCCCCATCAGTTCAAGGGGACGCACATGAGCCGCTTTATCGAGATCCTCAATCTCTATCACGGCGAAATCAGCGTCGAAAGTATCGACACCATCCTGCGCGAGATGAAATCCCGACTCGAAGCCTCGCGGGCTCATCTGGAACTGGAATTCCCCTATTTTATTGAAAAACGCGCGCCGGTCTCCGGCGCAAGCGGCTTGATGGATTATCAGTGCCGGATGATCGGAACCCTTGATGAAAATCAGGACTTTATCCTCGGCGTGGCGGTGCCGGTGACCTCGCTCTGCCCCTGCTCGCGCGAAATCAGCGAACGCGGGGCCCACAATCAACGTAGCGTTATCAATGTGTGCATTCGTTATCGCGGTCATATCTGGATCGAGGATCTGATCGAAATGGTCGAACGCTGCGCCAGTGCACCGGTCTATTCCCTGCTCAAACGCGAAGATGAAAAGGCAGTGACCGAGCAGGCGTACGACAACCCGATGTTCGTCGAGGATCTGGTGCGGGCGGTGACCGAGACGCTGATGAATAACGTCGATATTCTCTGGTTCCGGGTCGAATGTGAAAACTTTGAATCGATTCACAACCATTCAGCCTATGCGCAGATCGAGATCGACCGCGCCCTGAATGGTTGTGGATAACCCTGTTGAAATAGTGGACAAGTCACTTTTTTATCAAAAGAATTTCTCCCGATGACTGATGCTGTTCTGGGCATTTTTGCCAAGCCCCCCGCAGCGGGAAAAGTAAAGACGCGTCTTTGTCCGCCCTTGACGGGGGCCGAGGCGGCGGCTTTTTATCAGACCGCGCTGCATGAAACAATCAACGTTTTCAGTACGTTAGGTATTGATCTGGTCTTGTTTCACAGCGGAACGGGTGATTATTTTCGACAGCACTTTCCCCACTTGCAGTTGCGCCCCCAGGCGGAGGGCGATCTCGGCACCCGCCTGGAACAGGCGTTGCGGGACCTCCTTGCCGACGGCTACCAGCGTGCGGCACTGATCGGCAGTGATAGCCCGGATCTGCCACCGAAGCTGGTTGACGCGGCGTTCTCAGCACTGCGCGAGCACGCTTGCGTGACCATCCCCGCCGGTGACGGCGGCTACGTCCTGATCGGTGAGTCGCAACATCACCCCGAACTCTTCGCCGGGATCCCCTGGAGCACGACGGAAGTGTTTGCGGCAACGCAGCGACGGGCCGCAGCGTTCAACCTGAGCTGCGCAACGGTTGGCCAGTGGGAGGATTGCGATGACTGGGGAAGCGTTCTGGCCCTGCTCGAACGCTCCCCCAGGTCAGCAACCGCGCAGTATGTACGGGACAATTTGGCACGCTATTTGTGATTGTGGGGGAGTTTCCTCCGCTCCGTGGAAGCGTTGTGTAAAATGTCCACGGAACTCGCGCTGAGGGCAAGTCATTGACGACAAGTTCCCGGATGAGGCATATTGGCAAAATCGTTATTTGTGCCGGACACTGTTGTTAATCTCCCGGACAACACAGTAAACAACGCTCGTGTTTTTTCTGTTCCTGTTTCTCACCCATTTTTATGCTGAAAATGACAATTTGTGGGGGTTATACCGTGCCGCTTTCCTGGAATGAAATACGTGACCGTTCGCTTGCCTTTGCTCGTGAATGGGTCGATGAGACATCAGAAGATGCGGAAGCCAAGAGTTTCTGGGATGGATTTTTTGATGTCTTCGGAATGACTCGCCGCCGCCTGGCATCGTTTGAGGCACCGGTTAAAAAAGGGGATGGTCGCGGCGGCTTCATCGACCTGCTCTGGAAAGGAGTGCTGCTGGTTGAACACAAATCGCGCGGCAGGGATCTGGAGCGCGCCGCCCGGCAGGCGTTCGATTATTTCCCTGGTCTGAAGGAGCGCGACCTGCCCCGCTATGTACTGGTTTCCGACTTCGCCCGCTTCCGTCTCTTCGACCTCGACACCGGTGAGCAACACGACTTCCCCCTCGCCGCCCTCCCCGATCATATCCACCTGTTCGGTTTCATTGCCGGGTACCAGACCCGCAGTTTCGGCCAGCAAGACCCGGTCAATATTCAGGCCGCTGAAAAACTCGGCAAGCTGCACGACCTGCTGCGCGATGCAGGCTACGAAGGGCATCCCCTTGAAGTGCTGCTGGTGCGTTTGCTCTTTTGCCAGTTCGCCGAAGATACCGCCCTCTTTGAACGCTGCGCATTTCAGGATTACCTTGAACAGCGTACCCATGAGGACGGCTCCGATCTCGGCATGCACCTTGCGCAATTATTTCAGGTGCTTGATACCCCGCCGGAGAAGCGGCCAAAAACCCTCGACGAACAGCTCGCCGCCTTCCCCTACGTCAACGGCCAGCTTTTCGCCGAAACACTCCCCATCGCCGCTTGCGACCGGAAGATGCGCGAAGCGTTACTCGACTGCTGCGCCCTCGACTGGAGCCGCATCAGCCCGGCGATCTTCGGTTCGCTCTTCCAGAGCATCATGGACACCAAGGCACGACGCAACCTCGGCGCGCATTACACCAGCGAAAGCAACATCCTGAAGCTGATTGGTCCGCTCTTTCTTGACGAGCTGAAAACCGAATTTCATAAGGTTAAAAACAACCGCAACCGCCTGTTCGAATTTCATAAAAAACTATCGCGCCTGACGTTTTTCGACCCCGCCTGCGGTTGCGGCAACTTTCTCGTCATCGCCTACCGCGAACTGCGCCTGCTGGAGCTGGAAGTGTTGCGTCAGGTGCGTCAGGGCGATCAATTGATGCTCAATGTTTTCGAGCTCATCGGTGTCAATGTCGACCAGTTCCACGGCATCGAGATTGAAGAATGGCCGGCACGGATCGCCGAGGTGGCGCTGTGGCTGGTTGATCACCAGATGAACCTCAAAGTCTCTGAAGAGTTCGGCCTCTACTTCGCCCGCCTGCCGCTGAAAAAAGCGCCACATATCGTGCATGGGAATGCGTTGCAGATCGACTGGCGCGAGGTGATCGCACCGGAGCGGTTGTCGTATCTGCTGGGGAATCCACCGTTCATTGGCTCAAAATTTCTGGACGGCCAACAGCGGACAGAGGTTGCGTCGATCTTTCATGACGTCAAGGGTGCCGGGGTTCTCGATTATGTGACTTGCTGGTACCGCAAAGCGACGGAATACATGGCAGACAATCCGAGAATTCGTGCCGCCTTCGTTTCCACCAACTCCATCACTCAGGGAGAGCAGGTTGGTGTGCTTTGGCCTGACCTTTTCCGACGCGGCATCAAGATTAACTTTGCGCACCGAACCTTTCAGTGGAACAGCGAAGCACGCGGCAAAGCCGCAGTGCATTGCGTCATTGTCGGTTTCGGTTTACAGGACGCAGCCGAAAAATGGCTCTTCGATTACGATACACCGAGAAGCGAGCCTCACGTCGTCAAGGTGAATAGCATCAATCCGTATCTGGTGGATGGGCCAATTGTGGTCCTGCAAAACCGCACGACCCCATTATGCACAGTGCCTAAAATAGGGATCGGCAACAAACCGATCGATGGCGGAAATTATCTTTTTACCACAGATGAAAAAACAAGTTTTCTGATAAAAGAACCGGCAGCAGCACAATGGTTCCGCCGCTGGATCGGTTCCGATGAGTTCATCAACGGGTATGAGCGCTGGTGCCTCTGGTTGGGCGACTGCCCCCCGGAAGAGCTGCATCGGCTACCTGAGGCGCTGAAACGAGTCGAAGCGGTGCGGGCTTTTCGTCTGGCGTCCAGAAGTGCGCCGACCCAAAAACTGGCTGCAACACCGACACGCTTTCATGTTGAAAACATGCCAGACGAAAATTATCTTGTTATTCCTGAAGTTTCCTCTGAACGGCGTCCCTTTATTCCAATCGGATTCATGTCTCCAAATACCCTCTGTAGCAATCTTGTCAAGATCCTTCCTTCTGCCACCTATTATCACCTCGGCATCCTCTCATCAACCATGCACAACTCATGGATGCGCGCTGTCTGTGGCCGCCTGAAAAGTGACTACCGTTACTCGTCAGGGATTGTCTACAACAACTTCCCCTGGCCCACCCCGACCGAAAAGCAACAAGCCACCATCGAAGCCGCCGCGCAAAGCGTCCTCGACGCCCGCGCCCAGTTTCCAAACGCCACCCTCGCCGACCTTTACGACCCACTGACCATGCCGTCGCCGCTGGTCAAGGCGCACCAGACTCTGGATCGCGCTGTTGATGCCGCCTACGGCAAGACCACCTTCAAAAGTGAAGCTGAGCGCGTCGCCTTTCTTTTTGAACGTTATCAACAACTTGTTGCCCCGTTGGCCACCGCGACGCAGAAAAAATCGCCGAGCAACAGTGCACGTCACAGGCCCTGGCTGAGCTGAAACCAATGCGCCGAGGCATTGAACAGACACTGAGCGAAATCAATCTGATGCCGGAAAGAATTCTGCCTCAAGCATTTTTATCACCATCTGGAGGGGGATTGTTATGACGGAAAAACGTACTGAAGAAAAACACCACGCTACATTCGAGGGACTGCGCCAGATTGACTCCGATGGCAACGAATATTGGTTGGCGCGGCAACTCGCCGGAGTCCTTGAGTATTCCCAGTATCGTCATTTTTTGCCCGTCATCGAACGAGCCAAAGAGGCTTGCGTTAATAGCGGCCAAACGGCGGAAGACCATTTTGAGGATGTCCTCACTATGGTCGAAATCGGTTCTGGCGCGAAACGACAAGTTGAAAATTTGCGGCTTTCCCGTTACGCCTGCTATCTGGTTGTACAGAATGCCGACCCCGCCAAGCCGATCATCGCCAACGGCCAGACCTACTTTGCCATTCAGACCCGACGGCAAGAACTGGCCGATGATGAGAAATTTGCCTGTCTTAGCGAAGACGAAAAGCGCTTGGCGATCCGCAACGAACTGGTCCAGCACAACAAATATCTGGCGGCGGCGGCCAAGGATGCCGGGGTGGAGACAAGTCTGGATTACGCTATTTTTCAGGATCACGGATATCGCGGTCTCTACGGCGGACTGGCGGCCAGAGAGATTCACGCGCGCAAGGGGTTGAAGAAGAGCCAGAAGATTCTCGACCACATGGGGAGTACCGAACTGGCCGCCAACCTCTTCCGCGCCACCCAGACCGAAGAAAAGCTCATGCGTGAGCAGGTGCGGGGGAAGCAGCAAGCCAACCAAACTCATTACGAGGTCGGGCAGAAAGTCCGGCAGACGATCAAAGATTTGGGAGGAACCATGCCTGAGTCGCTGCCGACCCCGGAGCAAGGTATCAAGCAGGTTGAAAGCGCCAAGAAGAAATTGGAAAAACAGAAGTAAAAAAAACACCGCAGAAGAAGAAAAACCCAAAAGCACCAAATTGATCAGCTCCACTCACTTCAGGGCGTTCTCGGATTGCAGGACCGTAAATCGTTTCGAGAGCGTTGACTTGCCGCCGTCGATAACCGATAATCAGCAGCATTCATTCTGACCATCTTGAAGGAGGCTTTGCCTTGGATCTGATCTGGAACGCTGGCCCGGTCGTTAAACTGGTGCTGCTGGTACTTGCTTATTTTTCGATCGTATCGTGGACAATCATTTTTTATAAACTGCTGGTGATCCACCGCGCCACGCGTGAGTCGAGCGCTTTTCTGGAGTTTTTCTGGAGCAAGAAACGTTTCGACCTGATCGGCAAGGGGCTGGGCAATTTCCCCAACTCCCCGCTGGCGGTTCTCTTTCGCGAAAGCTATCAGGAGCTGGTGAAGTTGCAGCGCCGCGAAGGGGAACCGGAGCTCGCCGGGTTGAGCGCTGACCTTGGCGGCGTCGATCGGGTGGCGCGGACACTGCGCCGGGCGACCACCCTGGAAACGCATCGGCTGGAAAAATTTTTGACTTTTCTTGCCACCACCGGATCGACCGCGCCATTTATCGGCCTGTTCGGCACCGTTTGGGGGATCATGGATTCCTTTCGCGGCATCGGCCAGTCAGGGAGTGCGTCACTGGCCGTGGTCGCTCCCGGCATCTCCGAGGCACTGGTCGCGACCGCTATCGGTCTGATGGCGGCAATTCCGGCGGTCGTGGCCTACAATCACTTCGTCAACAAGGTCAATATCCTCACCGGCGAAATGGACAACTTCAGCCAGGAATTCCTCAACATCGTCGAACGCACCATGCGGAAGGATTAGGCGATGGATATCGGTCAACATTCCACGAATCGCCGTCAGCCCCTGGCGCAGATCAATGTCACACCCTTTGTCGATGTCATGCTGGTGCTGCTGATCATCTTCATGGTCACCGCACCGATGCTCGATCAGGGGATCGAGGTAAATTTGCCGGAGGTCGCAAATGCGCCGAACCTGTCCAACCCGGCTGAGCCGCTGACCGTCAAAGTCGATCGCAGCGGCAAGATCTGGCTCGGCAAAGAGCACATCGCCAGCGTCACCAAATTGACGGCGGTGCTGCGCCAGGCGATCGCAGGGGACAAAGGGCGGGAAGTGTTTCTCGAAGCGGATCGCGCGGTAGCGTACGGTGAGGTCGTCAAGGTGATGGCGGCGACCCGCGCGGCGGGAATCGAAAAATTGGGCATGGTGGCGCAGCCCCCAGAGAAGTAACCCCGGTTGTTAACCGCATGCCCGTAAAGACGCAAAATAACTTTCGCCGCAGCGGCATCAGTCACTCCCGAAATTCCGGTTTCGGGAGGATGCTGCTGGTGTCCCTCGGCCTGCACCTGCTGGTTTTTCTGGTCTTCGGAAATAACAGTTTTTTCCCTCGGGTTGCACCACTGCAGAATATTTACCACGTCGATCTGCTGACCTTGCCGGCCCCAAAACCTCCGGGGCCGGTGGTGTCCAAAGCTGAGCCACCCCAGGCCGCACCGGCGGTGGTCGAACCGACCCCCCAAAAGGTGCCACCGAAACCGGTGGTTGAACCGCTACCGCTCCCCCCACCGCCTGCAAAGCCGGTAGCCAGGAAGGTACCGGTCAAGCCTGCACCACCGGCGGTTACGCTGCCAACAACTCCGCCGCGCCCCAGCGAACGCGATTTGAGTGCGGTCGCAAAGCGGATCGAGGCGTTGCAGCAACAACAGGCCCAGGACGATATCGCCGTGATCAGGGACAAGCTGGCGCAGCTCAAGGCCGGACTCGACGCGCCGGTTGCAACTCCAGAGTCAGGGGGACAGGATGGCGGTGCCGAACTGGTTGCCAAAGTCAGGGCCTATCTGACCGAGAACTGGACCTTCTCCCCCTATCAACTCAAGGGGAATGAATCTGACGCCAATTTTCTGGTCAAATATAACGCCGCCGGTGAGCTGATCAATTTCAATCTGGTGGCCAGTTCCGGTAGCGCGATCTTTGATCAGTCAGCCAAGAGTGCCATCCTTAAATCAAAAAAACTGCCTTTCCCGCTGGAAGGGCCTCAGGAGTTTGATGTGTTTTTCGAAGTTGAAACCATCAAGAAACGACGCTAGTGATATTTTTTCGTATTGCCTTACTATTGATGCTGTTAGTCAGTTGTGCCGGAGCAGCACTGGCCGATACCTCGCGCATCACCCTGCGTGAGCCGGGACAGCAGACTGTCCCTCTGGCCTTGACCCGTTTTCTGCCACTCGACGGCGTGGAGCGCCCCGACCTGGCGGCGGAAGTCGCCATTACCCTGCGCTCTGATTTCGATCTGAGCGGCATCTTCACCCTGATCGACAGCGCGACGTTTCTGTCCGACGCCGGGCGGATCGGGCTGACCAGCACCGCTGTCGATTTCAGTCAGTGGCGGCTATTGAGTGCCGAGAGTGTCATCAAGGGGGCCTATCGGCTTGATGACGAGGAATTGACCCTCGAAGCACGCCTCTATGACGTAACCGGGGGTCGCTTGCTGGCCGGGCGTCGCTATCGCGGACGACCGCAGGACGCGCGGCGGATGGCTCACGCCTTCGCTGATCTGGTACTGCAAAGCCTCTCCGGGCGCGCCGGAGCGTTCAACACCCGCCTCGCTTATATCTCCGACCAGACCGGCTACAAGGAACTCTACCTGATGGAGACCGACGGGCGTGACCCGATCCAGATCACCAACCATCGCTCGCTGGTACTCAACCCCGACTTTTCACCGTTGGGGCGGGAGGTGATCTTCACCTCGTATCGGGATGACAACCCCGACCTTTACCGCAAGGAAATCTACACCGGCTTTGAGGCGAAGATTTCTCATCGTCTGGGGCTCAATATTGCCGGGCGCTTTCGCGCCGACGGCGGTGAACTGGCGGTTTCACTGTCACATGACGGCAATTCAGAACTCTACCTGCTCAGCCCGTCCGGGGTGCTGCGCAAACGCCTGACTGACAACTGGGCGATCGATATCGACCCGAGCTGGAGCCCGGGCGGTGATCGGCTGGCATTTGTTTCCGACCGGCGCGGCAATCCACACGTCTTTATCCTCGATATCCCGACCGGGAAGGTCGAGCGGCTGACCTTCGATGGAAAATACAATGTCACCCCGGCCTGGAGCCCGGTCAGTGACCGCATTGCATTCAGTCGGCTGGAAAACGGTAAATTTGATATTTACACGGTACGCAGCGATGGTGGTGATGAACGGCGTATAACCGACGGACCAGGGAACAAGGAACACCCGCGCTGGAGCCCCGACGGGCGCTTTCTGGTCTATTCAGCAGACGCTTCGGGAGAAAAGGCAATTCATGTGATGCGCGCCGATGGTTCAGGGGACCGGCGCCTGACTCCGCCAGGGGCGAACTACAGCCATCCCGCCTGGTCGCCGCGCTGGTAAGTCGGCAAAAGAATGGCGGCGGGGGGGACGAAACCCGCCGGTTTGTGTTTCAATCTTCAATAAAAGCTGAAAAGCAACTTCGCGGGTCGCGGCCCGCAGCCGCCTCACTCTTTTGCTGGCCCAAAAGAGTAAGCAGAAAAAGGCCTGCCATTGCATGGAGCATGTCGGGTTCGCAGGGTGAGGAATTCAAGGGACTGTGTACGAGGGACACGGTCGGTGCGCATCTGCCGCGTCTAACGGGGCTGTTCTTTTCGCCCCGTGCCGTTCGGCGGCGTCGTAGTCAATGGGGAGCGCCATATTGACGCCGCAATGTAACCTGTTTTTTTGCCTTTGACCTTGTTCTGTGCGGCCCCAGAGGGATGGGCCGCATCCGTTGAAGAGAAGCAGAATCGACGCAACAGCCACCCTCATAAAAGATCCTAACGGTCAATTGCAAACCACCATGCCCGCTGCAAGCGCAGGCACTTTTGCATCCTTTTGCTGCCGGGCAAAAGGATGTCGGCTGGCGGGACGAACCCCGCCGGTTTATGATTCAATCTTCAATAAAAGCTGAAAAGCAACTTCGCGGGTCGCGGCCCGCAGCCGCCTTACTCTTTTGCTGGCCCAAAAGAGTAAGCAGAAAAGGGCCTGCCATTGCATGGAGCATGTCGGATGCAAGCTGTGATGTGCTCTGATGATTTCGTGCAAGAGACACGGTCGGTGCGTGTCTGCCGCATCTAACGGGGCTGTTCTTTTCGCCCCGTGCCGTTCGGCATCTCCGTTGTAAATAATGAATGCTATATTGAAGCCACCATGAAACCCGGCTATAGCAATTTTCAACGCCAACGGGGCCCCATAAGAAAAGGCCCCGTCCCGGTGCAAATGAGCAGCATATTGTCTCTTCTCGTGACCTTTATAGAAATCACAGAGATACGCGACCACCATGCCCGCTGCGAGCGCAGGCACTTTTGCATCCTTTTGCTGCCGGGCAAAAGAATGTCGGCTGGCGGGACGAACCCCGCCGGTTTATGGTTCAATCTTCATGTGCTTCCGGGGATAGTTTATTTAATTGGCATTGCCCCACGGGCGAAAATGATTGGCAGCAGTTACGCAAAAACACGGGCCGCCATGATGGGTGGTTCGCTGGCTTTGCGGTTCAGGGTTCTTCGCCGCGCTCTTTGATCCGCCATACCGTCCCGTGCGCTTCGGTATCCTTGCGGTGGTCGGCAAGGTCGTGGGCAACGGCATCGATCTTTTTACCAAGCTGCGACTCGACGGAATCGATCTTGTCGTTCAGTGCCGAGAGTAGAAATGCCGTATGGTCGTGTCGGGCATTCGACTCCTCGCGCACTTCGCGAATCTCCTGGCGCAGGACTTCGTGCCCTTCGAGAACCAGGTCAAATTTGCTGCTGATATCTTCCAGAATAATCGTCAAATGATCTTTCTCCACAGGATTGCCCCCCCTTTGTTTGGTGTGCATTCCTCACAGTGATACCGCTCCGGTACCGTGTGGGTCAAGTCTTCTTTGTCGACGCTGGAAAATTCTACGAAAGTCCTGCACATCTTCGCACGCATCCAGAAGCTCCTTATGCAGCAACTACCGGACGCTCAAATAAAAGGCGGGACATTCTTACAAAACGCAACAACTTCAATCCTGCAGATTAAAGTTGTTAGTCAGGTCAGGGCAAGTGGTCCACCTCCGGCAACAGCATAACTGACAATTCTGGTTTCCAGAAATGACTTCTCCAGGCGTTGCCGGAAATCTTCCCAAACTTTTTTCTAAATATTCTCCGCCACTCAATTGCCTGGATCATCACAGGATGAATGACTACGGGGGGCGTCAAGCCGTACAGATCGAGGTGTGGCATAAAGTTCCGCAGGGTGGGCACCGCCACCAGATTGCCGGTGCTGGACCGTGCCCAGCCTACGATCTGTCCATATTACCGTGATGCAAATAGTAACGACACAAGTCGCGCATATGATTTGTACAGTACAGATCATACGCGCGGCTTTTTTGTTGAATGCGTGTGTTTTCCTGGTCGAGCACATGGTGAACAATTGCGATTGATAAATTAATAGGGGCACCGCCCTGATTTATTCCTGGTCATTGTGGGTCACCTTTCTCTTCTTCCCCCCAGACCCGCGCCAGGGTGGTCTGGATCTTCTTCTCTTCATTTTCGATTGCGCTCTTGAGCCGAGGAATCTCGTGCTGGCGCTCCTCTATCTCCGCAACGATCTCCTTCTGCACCTCCAGCGGCGGCAGGGGGATCTGGAGTTCGCAGAACTTGGATTTGGAAATCTCTGCGAACGTTCCGCCCGTTGCCCAAGCCTTCATCGTCGGTACAAGTTTGGTGAGTGCGAGCGCCACATATTCCGGCACCGCTCGCGCAGAATCTTCAATCACGGCGTTCTTGAAACCTTGATTTGTTGCGATGGGTACGCGGTTGATGGCGATGCGCCCAATGGTCGCACGGGTCGAGACAATGACCGAGTTTGCCGGAATCATCTTTGCTGACGATTCACGCAGCCCTTTTTCGGAAATCGTCCGTTTGGTCGTGGTGATTTGTGAGATAAAATCGGTTGCTGGCAAATCAACGAGCGTTGCCCAAGGAATACCGCCGCCCCAATACTCCTCGAAATTAGACTTCGGCGTGCCTCCGCTATCCACTCGGAAAAGACATTCCTCACCAAGGTATACAAGCGGGTAGGCATGATTGCTCGTTACCCCCGCCCGATACCGCTCCCCACTCAAATTGTAATCCCCATTCGCGGCGATCTTGGTTTTCGGCACGATCTGGGCGGTGGACGAGGTGGAAAGGATGGACTCGGTGGCCACTCTGTTGCGCAGGGCTTGAAGGTAGGCTGCGAGTTCGGCCTGGACCTGCGGCAGATCGTTCTTGCCGATGGTGCGGCGCTGGGCGCCGAGACCGAAGCCGTCGTTCTCGACCTTGAAAAAGGCGATGGTCTCGGCGGTTCTGGCGAGGGACTTGTCGAGAATAAGGATCGAGGTCTTCACCCCGGAGTAGGGGTTGAAACACCCCGCCGGCAACGAGACCACGGCGACGAGAGAGTTTTCGACCAGCAGCTTGCGCAGCTCCTTGTAGGCGCCCTGGCTCTGGAAGATGATCCCCTCCGGCACGATGATCGCGGCACGACCGTTGGGGGTGAGGTGCTCGGCCATGTAGTCGACGAACAGCACTTCGCTGCGCTTGGCCTGAATGGAAAAACGCTTGTGCGGCTTGATCCCCCCTTTCGGCGACATGAAGGGCGGGTTGGCGAGGATGACGTCAGCGAATTCGTTCCAACGCTCCTCGGAGGTCAGGGTGTCGTACTCGACGATGTGCGGATCGGCGAAACCGTGCAGGTAGAGGTTGACCAGCGACAGGCGCACCATGTCGGGGGAGATGTCGTAGCCCTTGAAGTTTTTGGCGAGTCGCCCCTTGTCGTCCGGGGTCAGGGTGCTAACCCCCCTCAATCCCCCCTTGTCAGGGGGGAGGCTTGACTCCCTCCCTTGATAAGGGGAGGGCTGGGGAGGGGTTGTATTGGTCGCCAGGATGTGTTTGTACGCAGAGATCAAAAAGCCGGCGGTGCCGCAGGCCGGGTCGAGGATGGTTTCGTTCTTCTTCGGGTCAAGGACCTTGACCATGAAGTCGATGATATGGCGCGGGGTGCGAAACTGCCCGGCGTCCCCCTGCGAACCAAGGACCGAAAGCAAATACTCGAAGGCATCGCCGAGGCGCTCGCTGTGGTCGTAGCTGAACTCGTCGATGATCTTGAGAAAAGCGCGCAGCGTCTCCGGGTCGCGATAAGGGAGATAGGCGTTCTTGAAGATGTCGCGAAACAGCAGCGGGATGCCGGGATTCTCCGGCATCTTGGTGATCCCCTCGGCGTAAAGGTTCAAGGTCTCGTGCCCGCCGAGGCCGGAGTGCATGAGCTTGGCCCAGCCGTAGCGGGCGAAGTCACCGGTAAAGAACTTGCGCTGACCGCCGAACTCTTCGCTCTCGGCGTCCATGTCGTCCATGAATTTGTAGATCAGGGCGATGGTGATCTGTTCGACCTGGCTTTTTGGGTCTGGGACTTTACCGACGAGGATGTCGCGGGCGGTGTCGATGCGGCGTTTGGTATCAGTGTCTAACATTCGATTCCTTTATTTACATGGATGGACTGGATAAGCAGGATAAAAGGCGAACATACAACCCTGAACATCCTGTCTATCCATGTTTAATGCCCTTGCTCCTGGTGAAGCGCTTATATTCGAGTTTTTGGCAGCCAAAATTGATGAGAAGGCCGACTTCGAACCCCGTGGCATTCAAGTAATTGACAATTTGAGCTTGATGTTCGGGCGCAATCGCCTTTACTGCCTTGAGCTCAACAATGACCTTCCCCTCAACAATAATATCGGCATAAAAGTCTCCCACACACTCGTTCCTGAACATCACCTTAACAGGATGCTGAGTGATGGCCGCCAAGCCCTTTTGTCGCAGGACAAGAAGCAAGGCCTTCTCATAAACAGACTCAAGAAAACCGGCGCCAAGTTCATTTATGACTTCAAAAGCACAACCAATTACGCTGCTGGTAATCTGCTCATGCTTCAAGCTTTTATCCTGAGCATCCTGTTTATCCATGTTCATGGCATGGTCATCACTTGAGCTGTTTGATCGCCGTCGATCCACCGTTGCGGCGAGAGGACAAAATAGTTACTGCCGGCTTCACTTTTAAACCTCTCGAATTCGATAGGTTTAAAATCCGGATTGTTCAGCGTTTCCCAAAGCCCAAGGAATTCAATCGTGCTCCGGGTGCGCATCCAGTTATTGATGATCGAAAAAGGCTCTTGTGAATCCCGATGCCGGGCGATATCTGTAAGGGAGATATAATCCTGGTTATGTTTGCTAATGATGGCGATCGCCAACCCCTGAACCTCGAGTGTGCTTCTCTTTTCCTTAGCCATGACATTTGTGCTCCTCAAACCCCTCGAATTCAAAGGGTTCAAATATATCGAATTTGCCGAATTTAGCATCGCATTGTTATGAGCGCACAGAATTATGCCGCAAACTGGTTTAGTGAGACGTAATCCTTGACGTACTCCGGGACATAGGTGCGGTATTTCGGCGGCACGGCGCGGAAATCGTTGGAGGAGAAGACCGGGTTGGTCGCCAGATCGGTGAAGTGCTTGCTCTCGATGATGTGACGCACCTGGTCGCTGGTGACGTAGGCCTTGAAGTAGGTTTTGATCGCCGGGATCGCAGCGGCCTCTTCGGGCTTGACGTCGGCGACGAACTTGGCGAACTCCTCTTCCAGCAGTTCATCTTTCGACTTGAAGCGCGGAATCAGGCCGAAGACTTTCTCCAGAATCTCACGCAAGGTCAGGCGACGGTCGACAGCAGCCGCCTTACGCAGTTTGTCGAGGGTGTAGTACTCGTTCGGCTTGTCAAAGACCTCGCGGTTGACGTAGTCGATAACCCGATCCCACTGGCCGTCCTCGACCGCCTGGGCGATGAAGTCGTTCTCCAGCACGACCTCTTCGAACTTCTCGAAGAACATCCGGTCGATCCTCATCCCGTCCAGGCCGATCATCTCTTCCTTGATGCCGGCCAGGATGTCAGAACCAAGGTGCTCGTAGGTCTCAGCGTACGGCGGCGGATCCCCTCCATCTTCGCCCTTATCCTTGGGCTTGGGGAGTTTGAGGACCTCGTCGTAATCGAACTCGGTCTCGAAGTATTCGCAGTTGGCAAAGAAGTCGAAGAGCTTGAAGGCCCTTTTATGGGGTTCCTTCACCGTCTCCTTGATCCCCGCGTCGAACAGCTGTTCGAGGAAGTTGTGCTTGCGGGTGCCGCGCCCCTTGATCTGGATAAAGTCGGTCGGCGAGAAGATCGGACGGAACATCCCGATGTTCAAAATATCCGGGCAATCATAGCCGGTGGTCATCATACCGACAGTGACGCAAGCTCGCACCTTGCTGGTCTTGTAGGATGGCAGGACGTTACCGGAACCGAGCAGGTTGTTATTTGCGAAGTTGATGGTGAACTGCTGGGCGTCGGAAATCTGCGAAGTCACCTGCACGGCGAAGTCAGACTGGTATTTGCCGGGGAACATGCGGTCGGCTATCAGGTTGAGGATCTGCGTCAGCTTGGCCGCATGATGTTGACTGACGGCAAAGATGATCGCCTTGCCGACCTCTCCGCTGACCGGGTCGCGCAGAGCGTTATCCAGAAAAGCCTTACAAAAGACCATATTGGTCGCCTCGGAGAAGAATCGTTTTTCAAACTCGCGCTGTTTGTAGACTTCCTGCTGGTCCTCCCCGGTATCGTCCTTGAATTCGACCACAAAACCTTCCTCAAAAAGCAGATCCGTCGTGACCTCGGTCCTGGCATCCACCACCGTCGGGCTGATCAGGTAGCCATCCTTGACCCCGTCGAGCAGGGAGTAGCGAAAGGTCGGCTGGCCGCTGTCGCAGCCGAAGGTGCGGTAGGTGTCAAGCAGCAGTCGGCGTTCAGCCTCGCGCGGGTCGCGGGTCGTGGGGCTGGTCTTGTCGAAGCGCTTGAGGTAATCGCGCGGCGTGGCGGTGAGGCCAAGTTTGTAGCCAATGAAGTAATCGAAGACGGCGCGGGCGTTGCCACCGATGGAGCGTTGCGCCTCGTCGGAGATGACCAGATCGAAATCGGTCGGCGAGAAGAGCCGCTGGTACTTGTTGTTGAAAAGGAGCGACTGCACGGTGGTGACGACGATCTCCGCCCGCCGCCAGTCGTCGCGGTTCTCCTTGTAGATGACTGTCTGAAAATCGGCACAGAGAAGGGTGGCGAAGGCTTTCTTGGCCTGATCCTCAAGTTCGAGGCGATCAACCAGGAAGAGCACACGCCGGGCATTGCCGGAGCGGAGGAAGAGCTTGATGACGGCGGCGGCAGTGAGGGTTTTGCCGGTGCCGGTGGCCATCTCGAAGAGGAATCGATCTTTGCCTTCCTTGACCGCGTGTTGCAGGGCGTGGATGGCTTTCAACTGATAAGGGCGCAGAAAGCGCAACTTGTTGACCTGGATGAAATCGGGCCGTTCGACCTCATTGCACCACGCCGCTTCCGATTGATAGTTCGGGCGTTGCGTCAGCACGATGTAGTCTGCCTCGACCTGATCCTCGATGAGGCGTTGCGGGTTGGGCGTGACCTTTTGGTAGCCGGTGACCGAATCGGGAGTCGGAAACGAGGTGATGACGTAAGGGTTGCCGCGCTCCAGGTCCCAGAAATAGTGCAGATTACCGTTGGAGAGGATAACGAAGCGGCAATTCAGAGAACGGGCGTACTTGCGCGCCTGCTCCTTGCCGACCAACGGGTTTTTCTCCTCGGCCTTGGCTTCGAGGACAATCAGCGGAAAGCCCTTGGTGTCGAGCAATAAAAAGTCGACAAATCCCTTCTTGTCGACTTCCTCGAAATGTCGCCAAGGGTGTCGAGGTCGGTTGTTTTGAGGATGACACCAGGCTCAAGACGAATGTTGGCAGAAGCGGCCCCCTCTGGAAAGAATCGCCAACCCGCCCCTTCGAGCAGTTTGTTGATC
This sequence comes from Desulfuromonadaceae bacterium, assembly GCA_019429445.1. Classification (NCBI taxonomy): domain Bacteria; kingdom Pseudomonadati; phylum Thermodesulfobacteriota; class Desulfuromonadia; order Desulfuromonadales; family Desulfuromonadaceae; species Desulfuromonadaceae bacterium. Next base: position 39,394 of record JAHYIW010000011.1, on the reverse strand, counting down.
TTGATTCTTGCGGTAGCTTCTTTAGCTGACACGCATTCCCCCTTGCGTCAAGAATTCATCGAAATCAAACACTTGGGAGGTTAGCACTTTTTCTGAAGAGGTTGAAGATAAATCAAGAGGGGGTGGTGAAACTGGAAGGGGGGACGCTCTGAAAGGGCACTCTCAAAAACCCCAACAACTTCAATCCTGCAGATTAAAATTGTTGGTCAGGGCAAGTGGTTCACCTCCGGCAACAGCATAACTGACAATTCTGGTTTCCAGAAATGACTTCTCCAGGCGTTGCCGGAAATCTTCCCGATCCTTTTTGTTTTTAAATATTCTCCGTCGTGCAGAAAGGGATGCTACAGGAGTTTTTTATATACATCTTTCCGGTGACCAACTTTTACGACAAGGATGACAAGCCGTTCACCATGAATTTCGTAAATTATCCGATAATCACCAGATCGTACTTTATGAAAAGAATGGCCTCCCTTCATTTTGGTTGTCGCAGGCTCAGGCAAATTCTCGGCTATTTCGTCAATCTTTTTCTTGACCCGTTGCAGGTCTTTCTTGGGCAGCTGTTTGAGGCTCTTCAGGACAGCGGGCCTGAACTCAACAGAATATTTCATGGATCAGATAAGCCCCAAATCTTGCCAAACTTTTTCCGCAGGGATGTTTTCTCCTCGTTCAGCAAGGGCTTTTTTTGCATCTTCGATATCAATATGGTCTTCAATAAGCTCAAGTAACTCCAGTTCTTCCATGGAAATCAGGGCCGCAATCTCCTCCCCTCGACGGGTCAGCACAACGGGCTCTTTTCCGTACGCTACCTTGTTGACGATCTCGGCAAGCTTTTTTCTGGCTTCGGCTGTAGTCACTGTATTGTGCATGGCAATACCTCCACTATGTACTTTATGTACAAATGGTACATAGTCGCTGGTCTGCTGTCAAGGAATTCCCTGAGCAACGCTGAGTTTCCTTGCGGCAAGTGAGTTTGAACGTTATGCGCAAGGCTCTCTAATCCCCCCCAATGTGCTGTAATTTGCGCACAATCGGCTCATCGGCGGGAAGCATCTCAAACGCATCAATCGCTGCCGGCGTTACCCAGCGATGATCGGCCACTTCGAGATTCTTGATCGCCAGCGACAGCGGCTGGCAGGTATAGGCAAGAATCAACGCGGTTCCCCAGTCGTAGCGGTGATAGCTGACCGCAAAAATTTCCCCCACGGTTATTTCAATACCGAGTTCTTCGCGAATTTCTCGCTTGAGGCCATCCTGCGGCGACTCGTCATCCTCAAGTTTGCCGCCGGGGAATTCCCACTTTCCCGCCAGACGGCAAGCGGGGCGCCGCTGGGTGATCAGGACGGTGTCGCGGTGATGCAGAACAGCGGCAATAACAATCAGCGGTGGCATGGTGTTCCTCAGCGGTGGCATGGTGTTCCTTGTTAAGGAGGGCGCCGGGCGCGGGACATGGTTGGCGCTCAGCGGGTTCGATGGCGGTCGCGCGCCGCACTGGTTTTTTACTGACAGCGTCAAGGCGATATGCTAATAAATCGATGCATCTGCGTCAACATTTTCTGCCCAGCGAAAGAGACTGATGTACAAACTTACTGACAAAGGGCGCGGCATTCGCGATATGTTCGACACCATTGCCCCGCGCTACGATTTTCTCAACCGGCTGCTGTCCTTCGGGATTGACCGTTCGTGGCGATCTTTTGCCGTCGGGCGTCTGCGTATCCCTGAACACGGGCGGGTGCTCGACATTGCGACCGGGACGGGCGATGTCGCGATCGAAATTGCCAAGCGAACCCCGGCCAGCGTGGTGATTGTCGGTTCCGATTTTACCCAGGGGATGCTGGTTCGTGGGCAGCAAAAAGTTGCCGCATCCCCCTTTGCCCATCGCATCGTTTTTGCCAACGCGCCGTGCGAAGCCCTGCCCCACCCGGACGGGGTATTTGATGGGGTGACGATTGCTTTCGGAATTCGCAATGTGGTTGAACGTCAGACCGGGCTCAACGAAATGCGTCGGGTTCTCAAGCCGGGAGGGAGGGTGGTGATCCTCGAATTCTCGACCCCGACCAGCCGCTTCTTTCGTGTCCTCTACTACTTCTATTTCCGTCGGCTGCTGCCGTTGATTGGCGGGCTCTTCTCAAATCGCGGGGCTTACACCTACCTGCCCGATTCGGTCCTCGAATTTCCCGCCCGCAGCGAGTTCAAGGCAATGCTGACGACAGCCGGTTTCGTTGATGTCCGCCATTTTGATCTGACTTTCGGAATTGCAACGGTCTACATCGGCGTTTGCCCCTGATGGCCTTGCTGATCAGTTATGCGCTGCCACCCCTTTACTTTGCGTGTGATACTGATTAAAGGTGTATGAACACGGGGAGGACGGTTATGCGCGGATTATTGATTCGCTGGATTATTCAAACATTGGCGATTATGGCCGCCGCCTGGCTGCTTGGCGGGATTGAAATCCATGGCCCGGTTGCGGCGATCTTTGCCGCCGCAGTTCTCGGCGTACTCAACGCCCTGCTGCGACCACTCCTGCTGCTCTTTACCTTGCCGCTGAATATTCTCACTTTGGGGCTGTTCACCTTTGTCATCAATGCCGTGCTGTTGCTGATGACTTCAGGGGTCAGCCGCGGTTTCGTGGTGCACGGCTTCTGGTCGGCGGTGGCCGGTTCGCTGGTGATCAGCCTGGTCAGCTGGCTACTCAATGCGATGATTAACGATCAGGGCACGATGGAAGTGATCGAAATGCGGCGGCGCGGCAACCGCTGGGAGCCCTGACTGCCAACCAGTTATTCCTTCTCCTGTCCGGTCATTTCCTGCGTATATTTTTGCCACAAGCGCGTCCACAGAGTCCGGGGCAGCGGATCGTAGATGGCCATTTCGTCTTCCGCGATTACCAGCCAGTCCCCACGGACAATTTCCTTGTTCAATTGTCCCGGTGCCCAGCCAACATAGCCGAGATAGACACGCAGCTTGGCATCAATCTGTTCATCGTCAAAACGATCCAGCACCGATTTGAGATCACTTAAGCCGGTGCGGCCGACAACCTGGCTGGAGTTGTCCCGCCGTTCACCGTTGCGGAGCAGGGTGAGTACCTGTTGCTTGTCGACCGGGCCGCCGAAATAAAAGATCGTCGGGCGGCCCCGAACCTCGTCAACTTCAGGCAGGACCTCCGCCAGTTTCAGGCCGGTGGGGCGGTTAAGGATGATCCCCATACTCCCGTGTTCGTGTCCGGTGAGCAGGATGACCGTTTCCTTGAAACGCGAATCGTTAATCTTGTTACTCGCCAGCAACAGTCGTCCGGTCGCCGCTTCGAGGGCATGGCTGTCGGTGGCCCCTGCACAGGTCAACGTCAGAAGCAACAACAGTAGCGGCCAACAGTTTACTCGTGTCATCGTCTCGTCCTCACTTTTCCTCTTCCCCCTCTTCATCCGCCATTGCCGGGGTTGCGGCCAGCGCGTTCGGTAGCAGCACCCAAAGTCGCCCCGGTTGTTTCATCCGTCCCGCGTAGAAACCGGCTTCATCGCCAATCCCCCAGTAAAAATCGGCGCGCACCGCGCCCTTGATCGCGCCGCCGGTATCCTGGGCGACCATCAGCCGTTGCAAGGGAGCATCGCGATCCGGCCAGGTGGCGGCGAGGTAGACCGGGGCGCCGAGCGGGATCGTATGTGCATCGACCGCCAGACTGCGGCGCGCGGTCAGGGGGACACCGAGAGCGCCGGGCGGGCTGGTAAAATCAGCGTCAAGTTCGCGGAAAAAAACATAACTCGGATTCTCGGCGAGCAGCGTCTGTGCCGCCAGCGGATTTTTGCTGGCCCAGGAGCGGATATTCTGCATTGACATCTGGTCGCGGGTCATGATGTTGCGCTCGATCAGCAGTTTGCCGATAGAACGATAAGGGTGCCCGTTCTGGTCATCGTAGTTGACCAGAATCTGGGTACCATCATCAAGATTGATTCTGCCGGAACCTTGAATGTGCAAAAAGAAGCGTTCAACCGGATCGTTGACCCAGACCAGTTCCTGTCCGGCGAGCGGCGCGATTGGCGTATCAATTTCGCTCCGCTGCCAGTAGGGGACGACGCGCCGCCCTTCGATCCGGCCGCGCAGGCGCATCCGGTCGAGTTCGGGGTAAACCTCGTCAAGGTCGATGACCAGCAAATCCTCGGGCGTGCGATAGAGAGGATAGGCATAGGTTGGTGAACGGTGCCGACTGCCATCCAGGTCAGGAACATAGTAGCCGGTGATCAGCCCGCTGGTGCTGCGGTCAGGATTGACCACGCGGTGGGGGGTGAATTCCTGTTCAAAAAATAACCGGGCGGCGGCGCGATCCTTCTCGGCTATCTCCCGCGCACGGGCACAGACGTCTTGCCAGACGGCGCGAAAACGCAACGGGCGACAGCTGACGAGGAAGGTTTGTAACGCATCGTCATGCGCATCACTTGCCCAGCCGTCGAGCGCGTCCCAGTCGACCGGTTGCAAAGCGGGAGGAGCGACCGTTTTCGGGGGGGGCGGTTCAGGGCGCGCGATTTCCGGCAACGATGGCGGCGAGGGAGGGGGCCAGGACGGAGTACAGGCGACGAGCAGGGTCAACAGGGCGAGCAACGGTAAACGGGGGGAAAAATACAAAGACACTAAAAAAATCCTCAAGGTTAAGGGCGAGACTGCCATCTGCTTCTTTATCAAGGGCGGGGAATTATAGCATATCGATCGGGTCAACGTCGACCGCCAGCCGGACCCCGGAAGGGAGCGCGCGCCCCAACGGTTCGCAGCGGTCGAGCAGTTGGCGCAAACGTGGACGACTGGCGCTTTTGAGCAGAATCTGGTAACGCCAGCGGCCACGCAACCGCCCCAGCGGGCAAGGTGCCGGGCCGAGGACCTCGACCGCTTCAGCGGCGGCGAGCAAGCGTTGCGCGAGCTGCGTGGCGGCGGTCTCAACCTGTTTGACATCCGGCGAAGACAGAACCAGGTTGATCAGATGGCCGAACGGTGGATAACCGAGTTCCTCGCGTCCCGCGCTTTCCAGCGCAAAAAAACTCCGGTAGTCGTGCCCGGCGGAACAGGTCAGCGCATAATGTTCGGTCGCGTAGCTTTGAATATACACCCGGCCGGGAGTGCTGCCGCGCCCGGCGCGCCCGGCGGCCTGGGTGAAGAGCGCAAAGGCGCGCTCGGCGGCACGAAAATCAGGCAGATTGAGGGTGGCATCAGACCCGAGGATACCGACCAGAGTCACATCGGGAAAGTCGAGTCCCTTGGCAATCATCTGCGTGCCGATCAGAACGTCGATATCACCTTGCTCCATCGCGCGGACAATCGCCGCCTGCGCGCCCTTGCGGGTGGTGGTGTCGCGATCCATTCGCGCAATGCGTGCCGCCGGGAAACGTTCCTGAAGCTCTTCCGCCAGCCGTTCGGTGCCCGCGCTGTCCGGGATCAACTCCGTCCCCTGACAGTCGGGACAAATGTCGATCGGAGGTTGATGATAATCGCAATAATGGCAGCGCAGCTGGCGGGCCTGACGATGATAGGTTAAGGTGATTGCGCAATTGGGGCAACGCCAGGTGCGGCCGCAATCGGTGCAGAGCAGATAGGGAGCGAAGCCGCGGCGATTAAGGAGCAGAAGCGCCTGTTCGCGGCGCGCCAGCGTTTCTTCCAGGGCGGTGATCAGCGGTTCACTGAGGCTGTGTTCGGGACGGTGGACGGTCAGATCGATCAACTCCACCTGCGGCAGGGGGCGATCAGCAATCCGCGTCGGGAGTTCAAGGAGTTCAACCGGTCCGGCGGTGGCTCGTTGATAGGAGGTGCTGCTCGGCGTGGCGCTGCCGAGGACAACCACACATTGCTGCATCTGCCCGCGCAGCAGGGCCAGATCCCGCGCGTGGTAGCGGAAGCCGTCACTCTGCTTGTAGCTGCTCTCATGCTCCTCATCGACAATGATGATGCCGGGGTTGACCAGTGGCGCGAAGACCGCCGAACGTGCACCGATGACCACCGCAACGTCGCCACGAGCGATAGCCCGCCAGGCATCAAACCGTTCGCCGTCGCCGAGACCGGAATGGAGGACGGCGAGTTTGACGTCCAGGCCGTGCAGCCGGGCACGAAAGCGATCGACCAACTGCGGCGTCAGTCCGATTTCCGGGACGAGGATTAAAGCGCTCTTCTTCCGCTTCAGGGTGGTGAGTACCGCGTTGAGATAGACTTCGGTCTTGCCGCTTCCGGTCACGCCATGCAACAGCAGCGGGGTGAAGGTATCGGTCACCAGCCCCGCTTCGATGCGACCGATTGCGGTGCACTGATCGTTGTTCAGTGTGACCGGCCGATCAGCCGGAGGCGGATGGCTGGTAAAGGGGTCGCGATTCCGCTCGGTGACCGAGACACGCAGCAATCCACGTTCGGTCAACCGTTGCAGTGCGGCGTGGGGCGCTCCAAAGTGTTCGCGTAGCAGCGTGAGCGGGGTCGGTCGGTCGTGCTGACGGATAAATTCGAGTATCGTCCGCTGTTTTTCGCCACCGGGCAGCGTTTGCCCTGCAACAAAGTGGTACGATTTCTCGGTGATCGGCGCAACGGTTTTGCCGCGCCCACCGAGTCCGACCGGCAGGGCCGTATGCAGAACCTCGCCAGGGGGATGACGGTAATAGTCGGCGGCGCGCAGCAGGAATGCCCCCATGATCGGAGGGAAGAGCGGCTGCTCATCAAGTGGCTCGATCAGCTCCTTGAGTCCCTCAGCAGAGCCTTCACGCTGCGTCATGACGAAACCGACGGCGCTACGCCGCCCGAGCGGCACCCGAAAACGCACCCCGATCAACGGTCGGGCGCTGTATTGCTCGGGGACCCGGTAGTCAAGCAGCTGCGGCAGCGGGGCGACCACGGCGACAGCGGCGATCATTGTTTTAGCCATGCACGGTCAGTCAGTCTTGAAGGACGACTGCGGCGATGCGGCTGGCGAATTGACGACACTCTTCGAGGTTGGCGGTCGTCGGGGTAAAGCGGAACGAGAGCCCGTCGGTCACCAGCGTATACTTGAGCCCGCGCAAACGTTCTTCAATCATTTTGGTCGCTTCGCCGCTCCAGCCGTAGGAGCCGAACACGGCGGCGCGTTTTACCTTCGGGTGCACCGCTGAAATCAGCGTCAGAGCGTGCCAGACTTGCGGCGGCGCGTCGCGCTGAATCGTCGGGGTGCCGATAACCAGGACATCCGCTTCTTCAAGGGCATTGCGGTAATCGTCGTCGCGCATCGTACTGAGCGCAAACTCGTTTACTTCGATCCCGCGTGCTTCAAGCTCGGTGCGGACGACCGCCGCCATCTTGCGGGTATTACCGTGAGAGGAAAGGATCGCCAGCAGAGCCTTGGGACGGTTGGCGATGGGGGGCGCGGCGGACCAGCGACGGTAAGAATTAAGGGCATCCTGATACGTCGAACGCCGGATCGGGCCGTGAGATGGACAAATCATACGGATCGGCAGGTCGCTGATCTTCGCCAGTGCTTCGCGCACCTTGTCTTTGAACGGGCGCATGATACAGTCAAAATAAAAATAAAAATCGGCCGAAAAATCAGCAATTTCATCATCAAACAGTTTGCTTGAGCAATAGTGCGCACCGAACGCATCACACGAAAAGAGGAGTTCGTCCTCGACCAGATAGGTGAAGATTGTGTCGGGCCAGTGCAGTGAGGGCGCCAGATAAAAACGCAGGGTTTTGCCGCCGAGGTCGAGTTCCCCACCCTCTTCAATAACGCAACTGGTGAAATCGCGATTGAGCAACTGGCGTAAAAAATTATCTGCCGGTCGTGAGCAATAAACGACCAGTTCCGGGTTTTTATCGAGCAGGGCGTTGAGTGCCCCGGAGTGATCCGGTTCGGTGTGGTTGATGATCACCGCATCGACTTTTTCCAGAGCGAGATGCTCGCCGACCTTGCTGAAAAATTCGGCGCTGAACGGTTCCTTGACGGTGTCGATCAGTACGGTTTTGTTTTTTCCGCGGACCAGATAGGCATTGTAGGTGGTGCCGTTGTGGGTCGGAAAAAGGTCATCAAAAATCTTCAGGTCGCGATCTTTAACACCGACCCAGTGAACATCAGCTACAATCTTTTGCGAGGCATCCATCAACTATCTCCTTGTTCAAGGGGGGGAAGCACGGCATAATCAAGTCAATGAAGTATAGCGCCGATCACTCACTGCGCGCAAGTGCAGAGCGCCTTCTGCTGTTTTTTCCGCTGGCCGGGGCGGGGTACGTGACCAGCGCCACCGGAGCAACGCATGCACCATGACGAAATAAATTCCGAAAACCTTCCTGACCTTCCGGAGCGGCGGAGATTTCTCGGCCGTTCGGCCGGTTTTTTAACACTTCTCGGTAGTGGTGTCGGCGTCCGTGGCTTGTGGTACGAACCGCGCCACGCAGTCGTCGAGGAACAGTTGCTCGTCAGCCCCAAGCTCCCTGCCGGTGTGGAGGTGCGTCTGGGACAGCTGTCCGATCTGCATATCCAGACGGTTAACCGCTATCACCGGGAGGTCGCGGCACAGGTCAATGCGCTGGGTGTCGATGCTGTTTTGCTGACCGGTGACTACCTGGAAGAGAAGCGTAATCTTGCCGGGGTCATGCGTTTTTTGCAACTGTTGCACGCACCGCAGGGCGTCTATGGCGTCCAGGGGAACTGGGAATACTGGTCACGTCTGGAGGGGGAAAATTTGCGCCAGCGCTTTGCTGCGGCGGGGGTAACGTTGCTGATCAATGAACGCATCGATCTGACGGTGGCCGGAATCCCCCTGTCGTTGGCGGGGCTCGATTACCCGTCTTTGGCGAACCACCTGAAACGGCTGCAGGCGCAGATTGATCCACGGCGACTCAACCTGCTATTGTCACACGTTCCGGCTTTCGATCATCATCTGCTGGATAAGCGCTGGGACTTGATCCTCTGTGGGCATACCCACGGTGGGCAGGTGCGTCTGCCCGGTCTGCCGCCGCTCCATCTGCCGATGTACAGCGGTGATTTCGTGGCCGGAAATTACCAGGTCGGGGCGCACGCCACCCCCCTTTACGTGAACCGGGGGATCGGCACCAGCGGTCTCCCGGCGCGCTTTTTCTGCCCGCCGGAAATCACTCTGATCAGGTTGGTCGGGGCGGATGCGGAACGATCAAAATCCGCCGGCTAGAGGACCGCGGACAAGGAACGCAACTGCTCCATCAATTCAGTAAAGCCTTCGATCGTCAGGCTCTGGGCCCCATCGCACAAGGCCTTGGCCGGATCGGGATGGACTTCAATCATCAGTCCATGAGCCCCGGCGACCAGCGCTGCCTTTGACATCACCGGCACCAGTGAGCGAACGCCGGTGGCGTGGCTCGGATCGACGATAATCGGCAGGTGGGAGAGTTCACGAACGAGCGTGGCGACAGACAGATCAAGGGTGTTGCGGGTGGCGCGTTCGAAGGTGCGGATACCGCGTTCACAGAGCACGACCTGGTCATTTCCTTCGGCGACGATATACTCCGCCGCCGCCAGAAATTCCTCGATCGTCGCGCTCATGCCACGCTTCAGCAAGACCGGATGGCGCAGCTTGCCAACTTCTTTAAGCAGATCAAAATTCTGCATATTGCGCGCGCCGATCTGGAGCATGTCGGCGTTGGCGCAAACGGCGTCAAGTTGTTCGATACGCATCACCTCGGTGATCACCGGCATGCCAACACTGTCACCGGCCTGGCGCAGCAGTTTCAACCCCTCGATGCCGAGTCCCTGAAAGGAGTGGGGACCGGTCCGTGGCTTGAATGCTCCGCCGCGCAGGAGGTGCGCACCGGCGGCTTTAACCCCGACCGCAGCGGCGCGCATCTGCTCTTCATTTTCAATCGAGCATGGCCCCGCCATGATCACCGGCGGACAGTTGTCGCCAATTTCAACCGCGCCGACCTTGACAATCGTCGCCTGGGGGTGAAAATCGCGAGAGACCAGTTTGTACGGTTTGCTGACATGAATGACCTCGCGCACCCCCGGCAGGTCGCGGATCGTCGCATCGTCCACGTACCCCTGGTTGCCGAGAACCCCGATAGCGGTACGCAGACTGCCCGGAATCGGTTCGGGGCGCAGCCCCATGGCGCGGACAGATTTTTCAACGCGGTCGATTTGGGCGGCGGTGGCACTATGATGCATAACAATCAGCATGGAAAATCCTCCTGTGGATGGGCCGTTTGTTCCGATGGCGACCCAGTTTAGCGGGCAGCTGGTGATAATTCAACCGGAATCGGCGCCTTTCCCCGCGATTCGGTTGCAGTCAGGTTTCAGGGCGGGACACGGTCCATGGAGGTCAAAGCAATGCATTGTCGCAGGGTGGTCATAATCGGTCTGCTGTTGCTGTTGGGAGGGTGGTCCACCGCGCGGGGAGGAGAGGATGTGGTGGCGCGTGAGCTGATTCTGTCGCAAGGGTGCCTGGGGTGCCATGCCATCAATCAGCCTGGCGGAACGCTCGGTGTCGAACTGAAATTTGTCGGCCAGCGCTTGACAGCCGATGAAATTCGGCAAAAGTTGTTATATCCGGCGGCCAAATTGCCGCGATCAGCGATGCCTGATTCGCGGCATCTCTCGGTAGCGGAAATTGATGCCCTGGTTCATTATTTAACGACGTTGAAATAAGCTGTCCCGAGATGAAAGGCGGAGGCGTCTTCAGCTTCTCCCAAGGAGCCAGCCGTCTGATTTTTTAGTTAAACTGTTCTGTGGTTTTGTGCGTTATATGGTTAATAATCACCGGAATAATATTTTTTCATCATCCTTACCTCGTTTTTTATAATAAAAATAGATCAGTTATAACGTTTGAAGGGTTCATTCGAGATTTTAACGGGCATAATTCTGATTGCGATAATTTTTATTATAGATAAAAGATTGCACCACAACCTTCAGCGGCGTATAAGGAAGGCTAGATGGATAGTCCGACCGGCTGCTAGTAATCACTCAACAAGGAAGGTGAACCATGTATCTGCATGAATTTCAGGCTAAAGGACTGCTCAGAAACTATGGGGTTCCCGTTCCGGACGGCAGTGTCGCCTCGACTGCCAGTGATGCCCTGCGCGTCGCGAAAGAATTGAAAGGTGATGCCTGGGTCATCAAGGCGCAGGTTCATGCCGGTGGCCGTGGCAAGGCGGGCGGGGTCAAGGTCGTCAAGGCATTCGATCAGGTCTATGACGAAGCGACGCGGATGCTCGGCATGAAAATCGTCACCAAACAGACCGGACCTGAGGGCAAGGTGGTGCGCCGCATCCTGGTCGAAAAGGCGACGCAGATCAAACAGGAAATTTACCTCAGTTTCCTGGTCGACCGGGACTCTGAACAGCACATGGTGATTGCCAGTTCCGAGGGGGGCGTGGAGATTGAAGAGGTGGCCAGGGATAATCCGAAGGCGGTCATCAAGGCACAGGTCAATCCGGTGACGGGAATGGGTCTTTTCCTCGGGCGAAAGATTGCCAAGGCGATCGGTCTTGATTCGAGTCTGCTCACCCGGTTCGCGGACGTTGCCAACAAACTCTATCAGTGTTTTGTCGATCATGACGGGATGATGCTGGAAATCAATCCACTGGTTGTCACCAGCGATGGCGAGATTATCTGCCTCGATGCAAAAATGTCCGTGGACGATAACGCCCTGTTCCGGCATCCGAAAATCGAAGAGATGAAAGATTACGGAGAGCTTGAACCCCAGGAGGTCAGAGCTTCGATTTTTGATCTTTCCTATGTCAGCATGGACGGCAATATCGGGTGCATGGTCAACGGCGCCGGTCTGGCCATGGCGACCATGGACATTATCAAGTTCAACGGTGGCGAACCGGCAAACTTCCTCGACGTGGGGGGGGGGGCGGATGTCAACAAGGTGCGGGAAGCGTTCAAGATCATTCTCACCGACCCCAAAGTCAAAGTAATTTTTGTCAATATTTTCGGCGGGATAGTCCGCTGTGATCTTATCGCTCAGGGGGTGCTGAAAGCTTCCGAGGAGGTGCCGAGCGACCGCCATATTGTTGTCCGTCTGGACGGGACAAATGTGCAGGAAGGGCGCAGGATCCTTGAGGAGGGCGCCGCCAAGTCGGGTTTGAATATCGTCACCGGAGATACCATGGCCGATGCCGCCGAAAAAGCGGTGCAGCTGGCTGCCGCCGACCAGCCCGCCAAAAAGAGATCCGCAGCAAAGTCTGCGTAACAGGGAGTGAAAAATGAGCATACTTGTCAATAACAGGACGAAAGTCCTTGTTCAGGGGCTGAGCGGATCTCAGGGCAAATTTCATGCGCAGAAAATGAAAGAATATGGTACCAATATCGTCGCCGGGGTGGTCCCCGGCAGGGGGGGTACCGAGGTTGATGGCACGCCGGTGTTCGACACTGTCGAGGAAGCGATTCGCAAAACCGGCGCAAACGCTTCTATCGTCTATGTGCCTCCGACCTACGCGGCTGATGCGGTGATGGAATCGATCGATGCCAATCTCGATCTGTGCGTCTGCATTACCGAAGGGATCCCCGTCAGGGACATGATCAATGTCAAGCGGCTGATGAAGACGAGTGCTTCAAGGACCATGCTTATCGGGCCGAACTGTCCGGGCGTGATCACCCCCGGCGAATGCAAAATGGGGATCATGCCGGGCGAAATACACACTCCCGGCACGGTCGGGATCATCTCCAAATCGGGGACCCTGACGTATGAGGCGGTCAAGCAGGTCAGCGCCTTCGGCTACGGGCAGTCGACCTGTATCGGCATCGGGGGGGACCCCATTGTTGGCTTGAAATATATTGACCTGCTGGAGATGTTCCAGTTCGATGCCCAGACCGAATGTGTTGTCCTGATCGGCGAGATCGGCGGGCAGGCCGAAGTGAAGGCCGGGGAGTGGATCAAGCAGCACTTCAGCAAGCCGGTGGTGAGCTTCATCGCCGGGCAGACCGCTCCGCGAAACAAACGCATGGGACACGCGGGGGCGATTGTTTCGGGGGGAGATGATACTGCGGCGGCAAAAATGAAAGCGTTGGAGGAATGTGGCGTGCATGTGGTCCAGTCTCCGGCGGATATCGGCAGGAGAGTCAAGGACGTGTTGGGGAAATAATCTTACGATGAGCAGTGACCATGGTTGACATTGGCAAAATAAATACGCTCAGGGTTCGGCAGGTTGACCTGCGCGGGGCCTGGTTGGGGGAGGGTAACAACCTCGTCCTGCTGCCGCGCCGGGAAGCGCCGCCGGAGGTTCAGGAGGGTGACCGGCTGACGGTCTTTATCTATCACAGTTCCGACGCAACGTTGGCCGCGACCACCCGAATTCCAAAAGCGCAGGTCGGTGAATTTGCTCGGCTCAAGGTCAATCAAACCTCCAAACACGGGGCGTTTCTCGATTGGGGGATGGAGAAAGATCTGTTGGTGCCTTACAGCGAACAGCCGGAACGGATGCGCGAGGGGCGCAGTTATCTGGTCAAGGTCTGTCTTGACGACCGCCAGCGGCCGATCGGGACCGCCCTGATTGACCTCTGTTTTGCCGTCGATAGCGTTGACGTGAAGGCAGGTCAACCGGTGCAACTGATGGTCTGGCGTTTTACTGAACTGGGGGCGGCGGTGATTATCAATCATCGCTATGAGGGGCTGCTTTACCGGGATGAGATGGGTGACAATTTGCGTCCCGGCGATCGCCTGTCCGGTTATGTCCGCAAGGTGCGTACCGATGGCAAGATCGATGTCACGCTGCGGCCAGCGGGGATTGCGGGAATCCGCGAAGGGAAGGATTCGTTGCTGACGCTGTTGCAAGAGCGTGAGTTTCTGCCGGTCCATGACCGAAGCACCCCCGAAACGATCCAGCGGGAAACCGGAATGAGCAAGAAACTTTTCAAAAAAGCGCTCGGCGGTCTTTACAAGGCCGGTCTGGTTGAACTGGTCGAGGACGGTGTGCGTCTTAAACAAGGGAAAGGATAAAGAACAATGCGTATGAGCGGGATGAAAGATGCGGAGGTTGGGTTCACCACCCGGATACTTTTCGCACTACTGAAATGGCGCACCGGCAAGGTGCCCGCGCCGCTGCGTGTTTATGCGCATAAACCGGGGATCATGCGCGGGTTTCTGACGCTGGCCCGCCGGGTGCGCGGTGGCGGGGCGTTGCCGGAACGACTCAAGCGCCTGGCTATGTACTGGACGGCGCACCGCGTCGAGTGCCCCTTTTGAATCGATCTGACTGACCGACTCGCCCGTGAGGCGGGTATTACCCCCGAAGAGATTACGGCGCTGGCCGATTTCAGAACCAGCGCGGCGTTCACCCCGCTGGAAAAGGACATCCTTGAATTTACCGAGCAGCTGACCGACACCCCGGTGCGGGTGCCGGAAGAACTCTATCAACGCCTGGCGGCAGAACTTACAAAGGAACAACTGGTTGAACTGGCGGCCGCGATTGCACTGGAGAACTTCAGTGCTCGTTTTAACCATGCGTTTGCGATTGAAGTGGACGAAAAATAAACCGCTTTGCCCCGCAGGACACGAAGCGGCGCAAACGACCGTTGCATCATCCTCGCCGTGATCTTCGCGCTCTCCAGCGCACAAAATGAGTGGGGTGAACTTTTTTCTGTGCAGAAACCTCGAACCATAACAGCCTGGACTGTTATGGTTTTCTTTGTTTGTGCAGGGTGCGCCTTTTTTTTGATCCCGATTTGAGCCCTTTGGAAGTGGGTGGAGCTGCCGTCGATTGCCGCGCCCCGGCAAAGGCCCGTCTGGAACTGAACAACTCGTCTGCGACATCTTCTCTGCCACATTCGCGCAACGCTTCCATCACATCCTGACGCTGTTCCGGCAGGTGCCAGAGTAATAACGCCTTTTGCAAACGCCGCTCCCTGGCCTCGCGCGGAACATGGACCGGTGCATCACTGTAGGGGTCACGTCCGGTGTGGTAGATGCAGGTGGCAAGGCTCCCCGGCGTGGGGGTAAACTCTTGCACCTGTTCGACGCGCAGCTGGTGACGTTTGAGGAACAACGCGGTGTCGATCATATCGTTGAGGGTGCAACCGGGATGCGCACTGATCAGATAGGGGACGATCCCGTAGCGCTGCCCCAGCTCCTGAACGCGGGTGCGATAACGTTCCAGAAAACGACTGAAGTGTTCCGGTCCCGGTTTGCGCATGATTTTTGTTACCGTAGCCACCGCCGCCTCGGGGGCCACCTTGAGCAATCCGCCGACATGACGTTGCAACAATGCATCAAAATAGCGCGGCTGCTTTTCCAGCAGATCGAAGCGGATGCCGGAGGCAACGAAGAGGTGCTTGACCTGCGGCAAGGCACTCAGGTCGGCAAGCAACTTGACCGCGCGGCGGTCGCTGGTGCGTAAATGCTGACAGGGTGCCGGGAAAAGACAGCTTTCGCGGCGGCAGATTGCTCCCGCTGCCGGATCAGCGCAGCCGAGACCATACATGTTGGCGGTCGGGCCGCCGACATCGGTGAGGGTGCCGCGAAAGTCCGGATGTTCGCTCAGGCGTTCGACCTCACGCCGAATTGAATCGTGCGAGCGGGACTGGACGAACTTCCCCTGATGATGGGTAATCGCGCAAAAAGCACACCCCCCGAAACAGCCGCGATGGCTGGTGATGGAAAATTTAATCTGCTCGTAGGCGGGAATTGCAGCGGTGTAAGAGGGGTGCGGCAGGCGCTGGAACGGCAGCGCGTAGATGCGGTCGAGTTGCGCCTCGCCAAGTGGCAGGGCGGGGCGGTTGATCAGTACCGAGCGCTTGTCATGCGCCTGTACCAGGGGTCTGCCGCTGAACGGATTCGCCTCGGCGGCAGTAAGGGTGAATGCTTTGTTATAAGCCGCCGGGTGCGTCGCAACGTCTTCGTAGGCAGGCAACTGGAGCGCCGCAGGGGGCACTTCCGTCACGACGCCTGCGGTTCCCGGCAGGTCACGGATAGCCGTGATCGGTTCACCGGCGTGAAGTCGTTGCGTCAACGCGACCAGCGCCGTTTCCGCCATCCCGAAGAGGAGCAGATCGGCTTTCGCGTCGATCAGGATGGAACGTCGAACTGCATTGCTCCAGTAATCGTAATGTGCCAGCCGTCGCAGACTGGCCTCAATCCCCCCGATCACCGTCGGTAATCCCTTGAACGCACCTTTTACAGCGGCGGTGTAGGCGATCACCGCCCGATTGGGGCGCGCCCCCGCCTGCCCTCCCGGCGTGTAGGCATCATCGCGGCGGATTTTTTTGGCGGCGGTGTAATGGTTGACCAGTGAATCCATTGCACCGGCGGAGATTGCAGCATACAGCCGCGGGCGTCCCATGACCTGTAAGGCGGCGGGGTCACGCCAGTCGGGCTGGGCGAGGATACCGACGCGAAATCCTTCGGCTTCAAGCAACCGTGCCAGCAGAGGGGTGCCGAAGGCGGGATGATCAACGTAGGCATCACCGCTGACGAACAGCACATCGAGCTCATCCCAGCCGCGGCGCTGCATATCTTCACGACAGACCGGAATAAATTTTTCAGTCGGAGTTTTTGCTGGAGTCATCAAAGTGGGGGCAAAATTAATCGTTGTTGGCCGGAGAGGACATGCAACCGGCGAGAAAATCGTTCAACCGTTGTTTTTCAAACGGCTTGCGCAACACCGTGAACCCGTGGCGCTCAATTGCGATTCTGCGCTCATCATTGACCAACGCACTGGCAACCGCCTTGTTCCGGTTCGGCACCCGACAACCGTTCTGCTGCTGCTGAAGCAGCAGTTCCAGACCGGTCATGTTATGCATCTGATAATCGACAATAACCGCATCGGCACAGGGTGTTTCCTGCGCTGAGCACGCGGCGCTTTCTCGATTATGGTAGGGACAATGAACTGGATCAATACAGACATCGACCTGATGTCCGTGCCGCGTCAACAAGGTGCGCAACAGGACGGCGACGGCCTCATTATCCTCAACGACAAGAATACGCAAACGATACCCCCTTCAACGTTCGATAAACCTCCGTGGCTGTGTCCCGCGAAAATAGCACATTTCGTCATGATTAAGCAAAAAAAGACTGCGAACCGAAATGTCCTTGATCCAGTCTCCGTGTCTGCGTGGAAGGTGTTGACAATTGTGGCAACATCAAGGTAATGTCCAAATATGTCCATAGATAAAGAGTAATGCTCCTATTGGGGGTTAAATGAACGTAACAGTCAAGGATGCCTCCAGGCTTCTGTCGGTTTCGG
Organism: Desulfuromonadaceae bacterium; assembly: GCA_019429445.1. Taxonomy (NCBI): domain Bacteria; kingdom Pseudomonadati; phylum Thermodesulfobacteriota; class Desulfuromonadia; order Desulfuromonadales; family Desulfuromonadaceae; species Desulfuromonadaceae bacterium. Next base: position 22,258 of record JAHYIW010000011.1, on the reverse strand, counting down.
AAAAAACCATTTATCGATGGTTAAAGTCTGGCGTGCTCCCCGCCTACAAACTGAACGGAAGCTATCGTTTTAATTCAGCTGAATTACTGGAATGGGCAGCGTCGCGCCGCATCGGTGTGGCCACCGATGCGCTTGACGAAGCCGACCCCCAGGTCAAAACTCTCCCCAGTCTATTTTTAGCCCTTGAGGCTGGGGGAATCCATTATCGCCTCGAAGGGAATTCGCGCGATGAGATCCTCGCAGGGGCTGTGACCAGTCTGCGCATTCCAGAAGAAATCAATCGGCATGAATTGACCAAGTCGCTGATTGCACGTGAAAAACTCGCATCGACTGCTCTTGGCCATGGTGTTGCGGCATCTCATCCTCGCAGTCCAGGGCTGCCTTTTACCGGCCGGTCAACCGTCTCGCTCTTCTTTCTTGAAAAACCGGTCAGCTTCGCCGCCCTCGATGGCCAGCTGACACATTCTCTCTTTGTCATCATCGCCGCAAACCTGAGAGAGCACCTGTATCTTCTATCAAAATTGATGTTTGTGCTGCGGAACCAACAGTTCCAAAATCTGCTGGATCATCAAGCGAGTCGCGAACAACTTTACGCGGGTCTGAAAGAGGCGGAGGCTCGTCTCGTAGAAGAGCAGGATATCACCCTGAAATCATCACAGAAGGGTGATAAATCAAAGGCCCTACACGCTTGATCAGCAAAAGTCGGGGACAGATTCTTTCCCGCTTTTTGCGCCGACAATAAAAGCTCACTTCGTCCTACTGTCACGTCTGAGATTTGCCCTGCTCGACCCTGGCTTTCGTTCAGAACTCAGCGAGCAAGGGAAAAATGAGAAAAAATTTCACGACAAATGCTGCAGACCTGCAGTTTGTCGGAGGCTCAATTGATGTCGACGTTCATTTTGGCTCTATTGTTCATATCGGCCGGTGGAACAGCAGCGCTGTTCGCCGGGCGCAAGTCCAGGTTGGCCAGTTTTTTGGCTGTGACCGGCACCATTGTCGGTTCGGCGCTCGGTCTTTTTATCAGTATCAATGTTCTGTTACTGCGGGGCGCGATCGTCTTCAGTCAGAACTGGCAAGTCCCGGGCGGTGAATTTGCCCTTGCCATCGACCCCTTAAGCGCCTGTTTTTTGCTGCCGATCTTTGTCCTCTCACCGCTCTGTGCCCTTTACGGTGCCGGTTACCTGAATGATGAAGGGAAACATCGTATCCTCGGCCCCCAGTGGTTCTTTCTCTGCCTCTTGATTGTGGCCATGGCGCTGGTCGTCACCGCCGCCAACGGCCTGCTCTTCGTCGCGGTATGGGAACTGATGTCTTTAAGTTCCTTTTTCCTGGTTGCCTTCGATCATCGACTGCCGGTGGTCCAACGTTCAGCCTGGACTTACCTGCTGGCCTGCCATGTCGGCGCCGCATGTCTCTTTGCCCTGTTTCTGCTCGCCGGTCACATCTGCGGTAGCCTGCAGTTCAGTGACTTCGGGGCCTTGCAACAGGTCGATCCGGGTCTGGCGCTGGCTCTATTTCTGCTCGCGGTTATCGGTTTTGGCACCAAAGCGGGGCTCTTTCCACTGCATGTCTGGCTGCCCGACGCGCACCCCGCGGCACCCAGTCATGTCTCCGCGCTGATGTCCGGAGTGATGGTCAAGACTGGCATCTACGGGATACTGCGGGTCCTGACCCTGCTGCCGCTCGCCCCCATCTGGTGGGGTGGATTGCTGGCCGGTTGCGGCATCATCGGTGCCGTCTACGGCATTGCCCTCGCCACTCAGCAACGCGACGTCAAACGCTGTCTGGCTTATTCCACGGTCGAAAACGTCGGGATTATCTTTCTCGGTTTAGGGGTCGGACTGGCGGCCAACAGTGCCGGGCTGCCGCAGATTGCGGCACTAGCCCTGGCCGGAGGTCTGTTGCACATCTGGAATCACGCGCTTTTTAAAGGGGTGATGTTCCTCGGTGCAGGCACGCTGCTGCACGCCACCGGCACGCGCGATATGAATCTGATGGGCGGCTTGCTGCACAAGATGCCGCTGGCGGGCGGTTTGATCATCGGCGGCAGCCTGGCAATTGCCGCACTGCCTCCCTTTAACGGACTGGTCAGTGAATGGCTGATCTATCTCGGCATGTTACAGGCAGGACAAGCCGTCAGCGGTTTCTGGGGGCTCTTCCCCTATCTGCTGGTCGGGATGCTCGGCATCACCGGAGCGTTGGCGGTGGTTGCTTTTACACGGATTGTCGGTATCGCGCTGCTCGGCGAACCCCGCTCCGAAGCCGCGAAATATGCCCATGAGGCCTCAGCGCTGATGACAGTGCCGATGGCACTGCTTTTGGCCGGTTGCCTGCTGATCGGGCTGCTGCCACAAGTGAGTATCGGCCTTTTGCAGGGACCGATTGCCCAGTTACTGCACAGTACGCCAGCGACACCACTAACGGTTGCAGCGACCCTCGGCGGCTTAGGCCGCTGGGGTGCGCTGCTGATTCTGCTGCTCGCTGCAGCCTGGTTGTTGCTCGGCTCCTTGCGCAAGAAACGGCCGACGGCCGACGGCGCGACCTGGGGGTGCGGCTTCAGTTTTCCCAGCGCCCGGATGTCCTACACCGCCGAAGCCTACGGCGAGATGGTGCAGCATCTGTTGCCGCGCGTGATCCAGCCTGAGGTCGAAGCTGCTGCACCGAAAGGGCTGTTCCCGGGCAGAGCGAGCATCAGCCAGCGTTCGATCGATCCGGCCTTGCAGAAATTTTTCTATCCCGGCTTCCACTGGCTGGCTGAGCGCTGCGTTCACCTGCGCTGGCTGCAACAGGGGAAACTGCCGGTGTACCTGCTTTACATCTTTTTCTGTTGTGCAGTTCTGCTCGTCTGGAGTGTCATCGAAGGGAGAATCTAAACGTGCCAATTATATCGATCGGGTTTGCCGCTCTGCTCTTTGGAGTGTCGGGCGTCCCGGGGCTATTTATGCGGCGCACCGGCGGCGGCGGGGCGATGCTCGCCAGCTTGATGGTGCTGGCTGCCAGTTTTTGTGGCAGCTTCGGCGTCATCTGTGCGCTACTGAGCGGCAGTGCAAGCCTGTGGCAAAGCGCCTGGTCGGTCCCTGCCGGCCAGCTGTCAATCGCAATCGACCCCCTCTCTGCGGTTTTCCTGCTGCCGCTGTTTCTCGTCTTTGCTCTCGGCAGCATTTATGGTCACGGCTATTGGCCGCAGCGCGAGCATCCTGAGTCAGGCCGTGGACTGCGCTTCAACTATGGCCTGCTGGCCGGCGCGATGGTGCTGCTGGTGGTGGCCCGTAATGGCGTGCTCTTTCTGCTCGGTTGGGAATTGATGGCGCTGGCCGGTTTTTTTCTGATCACCACCGAGCAAGAGAAAGCCGATGCCCGCCGCGCCGGTTTTATCTATCTCTGTGCGACCCATACTGGCACCCTCGCACTGTTCGCGATGTTCTCGCTACTGGGCGCCAACACCGGATCACTGGCCTTCCCGCTGGCCGGAAGCCTGGCCACTGGCGGCACAGCGATCTTCCTCCTGGCGCTTGGCGGTTTTGGTGTCAAGGCAGGCATGATGCCGTTGCACATCTGGTTGCCCGGTGCTCACGCGGCGGCGCCCAGCCATGCCTCGGCGGTCCTCTCGGGGATCATGATCAAAACCGGCATCTACGGGCTGGTGCGGGTCACTTCTTTCTTCTCGGAGATCCCTCCCTGGTGGGGCTGGACCATCCTGATTATCGGGGCCATCTCCGGGATTTTTGGCGTCGCCTTCGCCATCGCCCAGCACGATATCAAGCGGCTGCTTGCCTATCACAGCGTTGAGAATATCGGCATTATCGCACTGGGGATCGGTGCCGCGCTGCTCGGACGCAGCTATCATATCCCGCAACTGGTCCTGCTCGGTATGGCCGGTGCGCTACTGCATGTGATTAATCATGGTCTGTTCAAGGCACTGCTCTTTTTAAGTGCTGGAGCCTTGATTCATACCACCGGAACTCGTGAGATCGACCAGTATGGCGGCCTGCTCAGGCGCATGCCCTTTAGTGGTCTGTTCTTTCTCGGCGGCGCGGTCGCTATCTGTGGCTTGCCACCCTTTAACGGCTTCATCAGTGAATGGCTGATCTATCTCGGTCTGTTTCAGACCGTGCAGGGGCAGCCGCTCCCCGTCTCGCTGGTACTGCTGGCAATGCCAACCCTGGCGATGATCGGTGCGCTGGCGGTCGCCTGCTTCGTCAAGGTCTTTGGTGTGACCTTCTTAGGCGAGCCACGCAGTGAACAGAGCCGCCACGGCCATGAAGCGCCCAAAAGCATGTTGCTGGCCATGGCCGGTTTGCTGATCAGCTGTGCCTGGATCGGTCTTTTCCCGACCAGTCTCGCTCCGCTGCTCAGCAGCGCAGTGCTCTCCTGGAGTTCGGTTTCGGCACAAAGCCTGGCCGGGCCCATGAGCCCGCTGCTGCTGATCGGTATCAGTGGCTGGGTGCTGCTCTCCGGCCTGGCGTTGGTCGGGTTCTGGCTGTGGCGTCGCGCTCGGCATGCGCCTGAAAAGGTTGCGACCTGGGGTTGTGGTTTTCCCTTTCCCTCACCCCGGATGCAGTACACCGCCTCATCCTTCGGGGATTTTCTGGTTCGGCTCTTTCGCTTCGGACTCTGGAGTGAACGGCACGGCGGCCAGGTCGAGGGCGTATTCCCCGCGAGGAGTGAATTCTCCAGTCACACCCCTGATACGGTCCTGGATCGGTTACTGTTACCAGTCATGGCGGCTGCGGCCTGGCTGTTTTATCGAATCCGCCACCTGGTTCATAACGGCCGCGTCGGGCTCTATCTACTCTATGTTATGTTAGCGCTGGTGGTGCTGTTAACCGCCACATTGCCATAAGTGCGAAGGACGTCATTATGATTCTTCAGCTTTTGCTCCATCTGCTGGTCCTGCTCCTATTTGCCCCGCTGATGCTTGGGGTGATCACCAAGACCAAGGCCTGGTTTGCCGGACGCATCGGCGCTCCGCTGCTGCAGCCCTACTGGGATCTGCTGCGACTATGGAAAAAAGGTTTTGTCTTCAGTCGCACCACCACCTGGGTCTTTCGCGCCGGGCCTGTGGTCGGCCTGGTGATTCCGATTTTAGCCGCGTTGCTGATTCCCTTCGGTGCCCTGTCGGCACCCTTCTCCTTTAACGGGGACCTGATTCTGTTCGTTTACCTGTTCGGCCTGTCGCGCTTTTTTACCGCAGCAGCGGCGCTCGACACCGGTTCAAGTTTTGAGGGGATGGGTGCTGTCCGCGAGGTGACCTTCTCCTGTCTGGCCGAGCCGACGGTACTCTTCGGCCTGATTGTGCTGGCCCGCCTGTCAGATGGTCTGGCGCTGCAAAATCTCTTAGGTCCACATCTGTCCCAGGCCTGGCTGACCATGAGTGCGCCGCTGGGACTGGTGGTTGTCTGCTTGCTGATCGTGGTGCTGGTCGAAAACTCACGCATCCCTTTTGACGACCCCAATACCCACCTTGAGTTGACCATGATCCATGAGGTCATGGTCCTCGATCACAGCGGCCCGGCCTTAGGCATGATTCTCTACGGTGCAGCGATGAAGATGATGGTGCTCGGGGCACTGGTGGTGCGCCTGGTCCTGCCACTTAATACGGGAATGCTGTGGCTCGACCTGCTGATCTTTTTAGGGGGGGAGTTGTTACTTGCGGTCTTAATCGGAGTTATTGAATCGATCATGGCGCGACTACGTATGCCGAGAATCCCGCAGATGCTGATCGGCACCACCCTGCTGTCTGCTTTCGCCCTGGTTTTAACCCTGCGTTAAAGCCTTATTTTTGGAGTGGTTATGGCTCATCTAAGCAATTTCTGCCTGCTGGCAGTCGTCCTGATCAACTTTTTCTGCCTTGGTAGTGCGCGTCTTGGTGCCTGTATCCAGGCGGTCGCGCTACAGGGGGCGCTCCTCGCCCTGCTGCCGCTGAGCGAGCACGGATTCTCCGGGCACACCCTGTTTCTGGCCTTTGCCGCCTTCGCCATGAAGGGCGGGTTCATCCCCTGGTTGCTCTTTCGCGCCATTCGCGAGGTGCGTATCCAACGCGAAGTCCAACCCATTATCGGCTTTGTACCGACCCTGATTTTGGGTGCCTTGACCACCGCTGCCGCCTTTATCTTTGCCGATTACCTGCCGCTTTTGCCCCAGCATCATGACAGCCTGTTTATCCCGGTATCGCTGGCCACGCTCGGCACCGGTTTTCTCCTGCTGATCACGCGACTCAAGGCGATCACTCAGGTCCTCGGTTACTTGGTGCTCGAAAACGGCATCTTTATCTTCGGCATTCTGCTTTCTGAAGCGATGCCGTTGATGGTTGAGGCCGGGGTGCTACTCGACCTGCTGGTCGGTGTCTTCGTCATGGGGATCGTTCTCAACCAGATCAATCGGGAATTTTCATCACTGAACACCGAACGCCTTTCGGCGCTGCGGGAGTAGACTATGTTGATAGCTGTCATTGTCGTCCCTCTGTTTTTTGCGGCCATTTCCTGGGGGCTTCCCTCTCATCGAATGCGCTCGCTGGTGTTACCGCTGGGAAGCGCCCTGCATCTGGTCCTGTCTCTCCTGCTGATCAGCCAGCCGCTGGTCCGCAACCATGACTGGATCGGTCTTGACGATCTCTCACGGCTGGTGCTCCTGGTCACAGCCCTGCTTTTCTTCGCCTGCGCGGTCTACGGATTCGATTACCTCAACCTGCGCAGTGACCGCGACAATCACATCATGGTCTCGTGCCTGCTGGTCTTTCTGTCGGCGATGACCCTGGCGGTGCTCTCGCGGCACATGGGGCTGCTGTGGGTTGCGGTCGAAACGACCACGATCGCCAGTGCGCCGTTGATTTATTTCAATCGCAACGCCCTGTCAATCGAAGCGACCTGGAAATACCTGCTGATCTGTTCCGTCGGCATCGCTCTGGCAATGCTCGGAATTCTGTTTGTCGGCTATGCCGCCCTCGGCACGGGCCCTGAAGTCAGCCTGCAGTTTGACCAGTTGCTGACGATGGCTGGTTCCTTAAGTAAGCCCTGGCTGCACGCCGGTTTTGTCTTTCTGCTGGTCGGCTTCGGCAGCAAGATGGGCCTCGCCCCACTTCACACCTGGAAGCCAGACGCTTATGGCGAGGCGCCCGGTCTGGTCGGTGCCCTGTTGGCCGGCGGACTGACCAGCGTTGCGTTTCTGGCGATTCTGCGCGGGGTGCAATTAATGGGCGCGGCAGGCGATCTGAAGATGGCTCAGCATGCCCTGCTCGGCATGGGCCTCTTGTCGCTCACCCTGGCGGCCATTTTTGTCATCCGTCAGGCAGACATCAAAAGGATGCTGGCCTTTTCCAGTGTCGAACATATGGGGATCCTGGCGCTCGGCATCGGCATCGGCGGTTTGGCAACCTTCGGGGCCATGCTACACCTGATCAACAACGCCCTGACCAAGGGGAGCCTGTTTCTGGCTGCCGGCAATATCCAGCGCGCTCACGACAGTAAAAAAATGAGCGGCATCCGTGGAGCGATGTCGCGCCTGCCTTTGTCTGGTGGACTCTTCCTGGCCGGATTTCTGGCGATCACCGGTTCCCCGCCCTTCGGCCCGTTCTTGAGCGAGTTTACCATCCTGCGCGGGGTGTTCGGCGGCGAGCACTACTTGATCGGTACCCTGGTCCTGATCCTGCTGGCAACGGTTTTTATCGGCATGGGTAGCACGGTTCTGGCGGTGACCCAGGGCGAAGCCGACCCGACCCTCAAGGACAACGGGTTTCGCGATCGCTTTCTGTTGGTTGCCCCCCCGCTGCTGTTGCTGCTGATCGTGCTGATGCTTGGTCTTTATCTCCCCGAACCTTTAAATCGACTTCTGCACGGTGCCGCCGCCCTGATTGAGGTGCAGCCATGAAAAAATCAACCCTGCTCAAAAATGGTGCTATGCTGCCGCTTGATGATCTGGATATCCTTGATTACAGCGTATTCACGACCGAACTATTGCAGGCCAAGCGAGAGAATGCACGGATCTCGGCCTATTTTGCCCGGCCAGCTGAGGAAGACCGTCTTGAGATATTCGCACTGATGTCACGCGACTGGCAGGAAGATTTTCTGTTGTTGCGCACCAGTGTCGGACGCCACTTCAAATCTTTAACCCCCGACTGCCCGCAACTCCACCTCTTTGAACGTGAGATTGCCGAACAGTACGGGGTGAAGATCGAAGGGCACCCTTGGTTTAAACCAGTGCGCTTTCACCAGCCCTGGCGTGCGGGAGAGGATGCCTGGGGGCGGGATCCTGCACAACACCCGGTCCCCGGTGACATGGAGTTCTATCGAGTTGATGGCGAAGAGGTGCATGAAGTTGCGGTCGGGCCGGTTCACGCCGGGATCATTGAACCGGGACACTTCCGTTTTCAGTGCCACGGCGAAGAGGTCATGAGCCTCGAAATCTCCCTCGGGTTCCAGCACCGTGGTCTCGAACCGCTATTCGTTGGCGGTCCGCATCCCGCCACTCTGCATCAGGTTGAGGTTCTGGCCGGTGACACCACCATTGGGCACAGCAGCAATTATGCACTGATTCTGGAAGCCCTCAGCGCATCTCCCGCGCCTCCCAGGGGCAAGGCGATTCGCGCACTGGCGCTGGAACTGGAACGACTGGCCAACCATGTCGGTGATGTCGGCGCGCTTTCAGGTGATGTTGGTTATTTACCAACTGCGTCGTTCTGCGGGCGGATTCGCGGTGACTATCTCAACTTAACCGCAGAGATCTGCGGCAGCCGCTTTGGACGTGGTCTGGTGCTCCCCGGCGGCGTCGGCTTCGACCTTGATGACAGCCTCAGAAATCAACTTCTCAAACGGCTTGCAGTGATGGAAAGAGAGACGCGCGGGGCCATTGAGTTGTTCTATGAGTCACCTTCGGTCCTTGCTCGGCTCGATGGCATCGGGCTGGTCTCGGCAGACATCGCAGAAGCGTTCGGCATGGTCGGGGTGGCGGCACGCGCTTCCGGCCTGCCACGTGACAGCCGCATGCATCATCCGATTGGAGCCTACCCCCGTGAGTATGATCAGCTGGTGATTGAAGAGCGTGGCGATGTTTACGACCGCGCCAACATTCGACGCCGTGAGATCTACAATTCGATCTCACTGGTGCGGCACTTACTGAGAAACCTGCCGACAGGAGAGGCCCTTATGCCCCAACGGCCGCTGGCCCCCGATAGCCTGGCCGTTGCGATTACAGAAGGCTGGCGCGGTGAGGTGGTCCATGTCGGATTGACCGATAGCGCGGGACGCTTCAACCGCTACAAGGTCGTGGATCCATCGTTTCGCAACTGGAACGGGCTGGCGATAGCTTTGCGCGGTGAACAGATTTCGGACTTCCCGTTATGCAACAAGAGTTTTAACCTCTCTTACTGCGGATTCGACCTCTGATGGCGTCGCAATCTCAAAAAGTACTGACTTCAAAGGGCAAGGAGTGTTCCTGTGCTTAAAATTATTCCCGAACGCCTGCGCCAAGGCCATCGGACCGGCAAGTTTCCGAAAGAGGAACCGGTGCTACCCGAACGATTCCGCGGCGCGCCGCTGATCGATCCCAATCGCTGCCAGAGCGGTTGCACCGAATGCCTGAGTGCCTGCCCCTATGGGGCGGTAGAGCTGAAAGGTGGCAAACCCCAGCTCGATTTGGGACGTTGTCTGTTCTGCGCCGACTGCCCGGTCTGCCCGCATGGCGCGATCCATTTCAGTAGTGACTATCGCCTCGCTTCCCGCACGCGGGAAGGCCTGTTGGCCAGCGCCGAGGGGCACCAGTTAGCCAGCGCTCTCGATGGTCAGATGAAGCGCCTGTTCGGTCGATCCCTCAAGCTGCGCCAGGTCTGTGCCGGTGGTTGTAATGCCTGTGAAGCCGACCTCAACGTGCTCGGCACCCTGGTTTACGACCTGGGCCGTTTCGGCATCCAGTTCGTCGCCTCACCACGCCATGCCGATGGCATCCTGATCACCGGTCCTGTGACCAAGAACATGAGGAGTGCGTTGCTGGAGACCTATGCCGCCATCCCCGCGCCCAAACTGGTGATCGCCTCCGGAGCCTGCGCCATCGGTGGGGGGCCGCTTTGCGACAGCCCCGAGGTGAACAACGGCATCGGTGACCTGCTCCCGGTTGACCTCTACATCCCCGGCTGCCCGCCCCATCCCTATACGGCACTCGACGGCCTGTTGCGTCTGCTCGGGCAACTTTAAAACTGACCAAGGAGAACCCATTATGCCTTTTGATAAAGACCTGATCGACCAATTGCGGCGGGTATTGACGGCGGCGGAAATGGTGCTCCCCCGCCCGGTATCCTTGCTTGACTGGGCGCACTGCGCGGCGGCCAACTGGCGACAGCACGCCCTGTCCGGTTATTTTGAACCGCTGCCCGCCGAGGATACGATCCACCTCGATGAACTTCTCGGGATCGACCAGCAGAAACAGACCGTCGAGGAAAATACCCGTCAGTTTCTGCAAGGGTATCCGGCCAACAACATCCTCCTCTGGGGATCACGCGGCACCGGCAAGTCATCGCTGATCCGCGCCCTGCTCAACGCCTATGTCGGCCACGGGTTGCGCATTATTCAGCTCGACAAGGACGACCTGCCGTCCCTTCCCGATATCTTCATTCAGATCAGGGCACTCCCCTATCACTTCATCATCTTTTGCGATGATCTGTCTTTTGAAATCGGCGAAAAAAGTTACAAAATTCTCAAAAGTGCGCTTGACGGGTCGGTCTACGCGACCCCGAAAAATGTCCTCATCTACGTCACCTCCAATCGTCGCCACCTGCTCCCCGAACACGAGACCGACAACCTCGGCGCGAAGATGGTCAACAATGAAATCCATCACGGTGAAGCCGTCGAGGAAAAAATCTCCCTCTCCGACCGTTTCGGCCTCTGGGTGGCGTTCCATGTCTTTTCCCAGAAACAATATCTGCTGGTGGTGCAGCAGTGCATCGACATTCTCTGCCGCGAACATCAGCTTCAGGTCGCGTTCACCCGTGACGTCGAGCAGGCGGCGATTGCCTGGTCGTATGAAAAAAGCAAGTGTTGCGGTCGCACCGCCATGCAGTTTGCCCGCCTGTGGGTGGGGAAGGAGTTGTTATTGCGGGCCAACAATTAGTCTCTTCTTTCCCTTGACTTGATTCGGCTCCAAATGCGAGGATCCAGTTATGCCACTGTTTATTGCTAAAATTGCTATCATCTTGGCGCTGTTCTCAGCTCTCCTTCCGCCTCTTTTGAAGCGCCGGCCGCAGCTCTCAAAAACCCTGGCGTTCAGTCTTCTGGGGTTGGCAGGTCTGACCGCCGCTGGCGCAGGGGCCATGGCGCTCCTGCATCCTGCCCCCCTGTCTGAAGTCCTGCCCGTCGGTCTGCCCTGGCTGCAGGCTCACATTCAGCTTGATTCCCTCGCCGGTTTTTTCCTCGCAATTGTTGGGCTGGTCACGGCGGTTGCAGCCTGCTATGGTCCAGGATATACCTACGAATTTGAAAAAGAGGGGCTCCCCCTCGCGCCACTGACCATCTTTACCGGGTTGTTTGTCACCAGCATGTTCCTGTTGCTGCTTGCCGCGGATGCTTTCTCCTTTATGTTCAGTTGGGAACTGATGTCCGTTTCCAGCTACTTTCTGGTTTCTTACCAGCACTACAAGCTCGAAAATCGCAACGCGGCCTTCCTTTATCTGCTGATGGCCCAGGTTGGCGGACTGTGTATCCTGCTCGGCTATGGCGTTCTGGCCGGTTTCGGCAGCGATTTCAGTTTCACGGCCATGGCGACGGCGCAGCTCTCTTCGAATTGGCAGACCATCGCATTTTTACTGGCCTTTGTCGGTTTCGGCATGAAAGCGGGGATCGTCCCCTTGCATGTCTGGTTGCCCCAGGCGCACCCGGTGGCGCCCTCACACATTTCGGCGCTGATGTCCGGGGTCATGCTCAAGGTGGCGATCTACGGCTTTATTCGTTTCACCTATGATCTTTTGGGCGAAATTCACTGGACCTGGGGAGTGCTGGTTCTGCTCATCGGAGCCGCGTCGGCACTTTTGGGAGTTCTTTACGCGCTGATGCAGCATGATCTCAAGCGTTTGCTCGCCTATCACAGCGTCGAAAACATCGGCATCATCTATATCGGACTCGGACTCTCGATGATCTTCGCCGGCACCGGTCATCTGGCCCTGGCGGCGCTCGGCCTGGTCGCGGCACTCTATCATTGTCTGAACCATGCCCTGTTCAAAAGCTTGCTTTTCCTCGGCGCCGGCGCCGTGCTGCAGCAGAGCCGTCAACACGATATGGAACAGATGGGGGGACTGATTCACCGTATGCCGGTCACCGCCAGCTGCTTCCTGATCGGCTGCATCAGCATCTCGGCGCTGCCGCCCTTTAACGGCTTTGTTTCGGAGTGGTTGACCTTTCAGGCGGCCTTGCAGGGGCCGGTGCTTGAAAGTGGTGTGCTCGGTTCCCTGATCCCGGTCGCAGCGGCAGCGCTCGCCTTGACCGGCGCACTCGCGGCTGCCTGCTTTGTCAAGGTGTTCGGCGTCATCTTCCTCGGCCTGCCGCGCAACGCCGAAGCCGTACAAGCGCATGAAGTCAGCTTCGGGATGACGTTTGCCCAGATCGTCCTGGCCGCCTGCTGCCTGCTGTTCGGCGTGCTGCCGACCTGGACCATCGGCGCACTGAGTGTGATTTCACAGAGCCTGCTCGGCGAAGCACTGCCCGAGGCGACCGCCCACGGCTGGTTATGGCTGACCCCGATCGCATCAGAGACCGCTTCGTACGGTGCACCGATGGTGCTGCTGGGGCTAGGTCTGGCCTGGATCCTGGTCTGGCTCGGGTTTCATCCTCAGCGCAGACGCCAATCGCTCCGGCGTGGAGAACCCTGGGATTGCGGGTTCGGTGCGCTGAACGAACGTACGCAGTACACGGCGACCGCCTTCAGCATGCCGATCCGGCGGATCTTTGGCCCCGCCTGGCCGATCAAGGAGCAGCTTGAGCCTGCATCCGACCTGCAGCCGCAGCGCTATCTGCTGCACATCGGCGACTGGGCCTGGCAGAAGATCTACCTGCCCCTCGGCAGATTGGTGCTGACCGCCGCCAAACGCACGGCCTTGATTCAGGGGGGGAATATCCGCGTTTACCTGACCTACTCCTTCTTCACCCTGATCTTTATCCTGTGGGTGCTGGTATGAACGGCTGGCTGCTGGCCATAGTGCAGACCCTGGTCTTTATCGGCGCGGCGCCATTCTTCAGCGGCTGGGTCAAGTGGAGCAAGTGCAAGTTGCAGAACCGCCGTGGCGCACCACCCTGGCAGCCCTACCGCGACCTAAAAAAACTCTTCGGCAAGGAGATTGTCCTGCCGCAAAATGCCTCGCCGATCTTCCGCCTGGCGCCCTATATCGTTTTCAGTGTTACCGCGATCGCCTGCTCGGTCGTGCCGCTGGTTGCCGTCGGACTGCCGACTTCGGCGCTGGCCGATGTCATTGTACTGGTTGGACTTTTTGCCCTCGGTCGCTTCTTTCTCTCGTTGGCCGGCATGGACATCGGCACCGCCTTCGGCGGCATGGGCTCGTCGCGCGAAGTGACTATCTCCTCGCTGGCCGAGCCGGCCATGCTGCTGGCGGTTTTCACCCTGGCGATGAGTGTTTCGAGTACCAATCTTTCGAGCGTGATCAGCACCCTGCTGCTGCGCCCGTTTCAGCTCTACCCCTCCTTCATCTTCGCCGCCATGGGCCTGGTGCTGGTGGCGATGGCCGAAACCGGGCGCATTCCGGTTGATAATCCGGCCACCCACCTGGAATTGACCATGATCCATGAAGCGATGATCCTTGAATATTGTGGGCGACATCTGGCGCTGATGGAATGGAGCGCCATGCTCAAGTTGATGCTCTATGCGGTTCTGCTGGTTAATCTGTTTTTCCCCTGGGGCGTCGCAATCACTCTCACCCCGGCTGCACTCGCCTTTGCCGCCATCATCATGATTGTGAAACTCCTGCTTCTTGGGCTGGCGTTGGCTGTCGCGGAAACCGGTCTGGCCAAGATGCGCCTGTTTCGTGTGCCGCAACTCCTCGGGCTGGCTTTTATCCTGTCACTGCTCGGGATGTTGAGCCATATCATTCTGGAGGTGCGCTGAGCATGGGAATTGAAGCCTTAAGTCTGAGCGAACAACTGATTCTGACCCTGGCGGCACTGATTCTGTTTACCTCATTCCTGCTGCTGGCGCAGTCGCGCATAGTCAGCCTGATTCACACCTTTGCTTGGCAGGGCGCGCTACTGTTTGCCGCAACCGTCCTGATGGCTTCCAGTTCTGGGCGCCATCATCTGTTTATCTCGGCCGGGCTGACCCTCGGGCTGAAGGTCTTCTTCATCCCCTGGCAATTGCGTCGTCTGGTGGTGCGCCTCGACATTCGCCGCGAAGTTGAAACGGTCGGTGGAGCCTCCCTGATCATGATTGCCGCCGGGGCCCTGACCCTGTTCAGTTACTACGTGGTACTGCCGATCCGCGAGCTATCCCTCCTCTCGACACGCAATACCATTGCGATATCGCTGGCGGTCATCCTCATCGGCATGCTGATGATCATTACCCGGCGCAAGGCGGTAGCCCAGGTGATCGGCTTCATGTCGATGGAAAACGGGCTCTTCTTTGCCGCCGTCGTTTCAACCTACGGCATGCCGATGGTGGTTGAGCTTGGCGTGGCCTTCGATGTGCTGGTCGCCGCGATCCTCTTCGGCATCTTCTTTTTTCAGATCCGTTCCGGCATCGGCTCGCTCAATGTCGATCACCTCAATCGCCTGACCGAGGTGGATAAATGAGTGCACTCTCCCTCTGCCTGTTGCTGCCACTGATCGGCACCCTGTTGCTGGCACTGATCGGCCATTGGCGCAACGCCGGTCTGCTCAATAGTCTTTTCTGCCTCGCCACCTTTGTCGCCGCGCTGCAACTGGCAGTCAACATCTTTGAGCATGGCCCGCTACTCAGCTCGGGCAAGCTGTTCTATGTCGACGCCTTCAATGTCTACCTGATTCTGCTGAACGCCTTTGTCGGCTTGACGACCTCGATTTTTTCAGGGCCCTACATGGCGCACGAAGTCAAGATTGGTCGGGTCGATGATGGACGTATGCGCCTCTACCATGCGATGTTTCAGGGCTTTTTGTTTACCATGCTGCTGGCGCTCTCGACCAATAATCTCGGCATTCTCTGGGTCTCCATCGAGGGCGCAACCCTGGCCACGGTGCTACTGGTCTCGCTCTACCGCACCCCGGAAGCGATCGAGGCGGGCTGGAAATACTTCATCCTCTGCGGTGTCGGTATCGCTCAGGCGCTCTTCGGTACGGTGTTGATCTACTTCGCCGCCGAGAAAATATTTCCTGAAAGCGACGAGACCCTGCTCTGGAGCGTCCTTCATGAACACGCCAGCGAGTTGGAACCGGCGGTGCTGACCATCGCCTTTGCCTTCTTGCTGGTCGGTTACGGCACCAAGGTCGGGCTGGTTCCGCTGCACAACTGGCTACCCGACGCCCACTCCGAAGGGCCGACGCCGATGTCGGCAATCCTTTCCGGGTTGCTGCTGAATATCGCGCTCTATGCGGTGGTGCGCTTCAAAATGATCGTCGACCCGGCGCTGGGCAATCAGCTGGCGGGTCAGATGATGATGGGCTTCGGCCTGCTCTCCTTTACCGTCGCCAGTCTGCTGTTGCACCACCAGCGCGACGTGAAACGGATGTACGCTTATTCTTCTATCGAACACATGGGGCTGATGACCTTCGCCTTTGGCATCGGTGGCCCACTGGCAACCTTCGGCGCTTTGCTGCATATGATCGTGCATTCCTTGACCAAATCCTCGATCTTCGTCACCGTTGGCCATGCCGCCCATATCGCCGGCACCCAGAACATCGCGAGTATCCGCGGGCTGATCAAAACCCAGCCGCTCGTCGGTTGGTGTTTGCTGATCGCAACCGTAGCGATCGCCGGGTTCCCTCCCTTCGGTGTCTTTACCAGCGAGTTTCTACTCTTCACCGCTACCATGAAGAGCTGGCCCTGGCTGGTCATCCCCTTGCTCAGTGGTTTGGTAATCGCCTTCACCGGGCTTTTTCGCCACATCCAGCCGATGGTCTTCGGTGAGCCCCCCGCCGGTCAGGTCGCGGTACCGGCCAACATGTGGCCAGTTATTCTTCATCTCCTCCTGGTGTTACTCCTCGGCATCTCCATCCCCGGGGTGCTCGTCGACTGGCTGAATCAGGCAACGATCATGGTAGTCGGCAAGGGGGTGCTATGAGCAAACGTCAACCTGCGCTGATCCCCAGCGGCAAGACCGCTGAATTCGCAACCGCGCTGCAAGCTATCAGGCTGTCCGGAACCGAGCTTCCGGCCGTGCACCCCGGCTGCATCAACCTGAGCATTGCCCGTTGTGACTGGGGTAAGGCCGCCAAACTGGCACGCGATGAAAAACTGCGCTTTTCGGCCTGTTGGGGTGAGCATCGCCCACCGCATATCCAGATTTTCAGCCTCTTTGCCGGTGGCGATGGGCATCTGCTATTGCAAACCGAAATCGCCGAAGATGATCCGCAACTCCCTGCCCAAACCCCTTTTTTTGCTGCGGCGGCGCGCCCCGAACGAGTCCTGCAAGATATGCTGGGCGTTCAAGTGCAGGGTCACCCGGACCCGCGCCGCTGGTTGCGCCATCAGGCCTGGGCCGAGGGAGATTTTCCGTTGCGAGTCGAGTTCCCGTGCGCCGGGCATCCCGCTGAACAGACGCCACCCGACTGCGCATACCCCTTCATCGCCACCGCTGGCGTTGGAGTCTACGAGATCCCGGTCGGACCGGTTCATGCCGGGATCATCGAACCGGGGCATTTCCGTTTCCAAGCGGTCGGCGAAACCATCCTGCGCCTCGAAGAACATCTGGGCTATGTGCATAAGGGGATCGAAAAGATTGCCGTCGGGCGCAACCTGTCGGCGCTGATCCGCCTCGCAGCGCGCGTCTCAGGTGACAGCACGGTCGCGCACAGCTGGGCCGCGTGCCAGGCCGCCGAGCTGGCCTTAGGGATCGACCCGCCGCCGCGCGCCAGTGCCTTACGCGCCATTGCCTGCGAGCGCGAACGGATCGCCAATCACTTGGGAGATATCGGTGCGGTTGGCAACGATGTCGGTTTCGCCTTCGCCCAGGTTCAGATGACCCGGCTGCGCGAATTGTGGCAACGCAACAGTGAAGAGTGTTTCGGCCATCGGTTGATGATGGATTATCTTGTCCCCGGCGGGGTGGCCAGCGATCTCACTGCCGCACAGATTCGACTACAGCTCGCGGCCTGTGCAACCCTGCGTACCGAGGTTGTCGAGCTGATGCCGCTGTTGCTCGAATATCCCTCCCTGCAGGATCGTTTGCGCGATACCGGTTTGCTTTCCCCCGTAAAGGCCACCCTGCTCGGCATCCTCGGCTATGTCGGTCGCGCCAGCAATCATCAATATGACCTGCGCCGCGACGCGCCTTATCCGCCTTACGACGATCTGAAGGTCGAAGTTCCGGCCTATCTTGACGGGGATGTGGCCCGCCGGGTGCGGGTTCGCGGCGACGAAATTCTGGTCGCGCTGGGGCTGATCGAGGAACTGCTGGGCAAACTGCCGAGTGGCGATTTATCTGTTTTGTGTTCCGCTCCAGGACGCGAGGTACAGGGCCTGGGGCTGGTCGAAGGCTGGCGCGGTGAAACCGTTGCGTACGTGAGACTGGATGCAGCAGGAAAGGTGTTACGCTACTTCCCCCGTGATCCCAGTGCGATCAACTGGCTGGCGCTGGAAGAGATGATGGACGGGGTGATTGTGCCCGATTTCCCGGTCTGCAACAAATCGGTCAACGGTTCATACTCGGGGCATGATTTGTAGAAAAATTGGAGTTCTAAACCATGTTTCGCATCTTCAATAAAATCCGCAAAACCGGTCGCCTGACTGAACCTTTGGCGCCACGGGATCAGCAGGTCGCCCGCTTGGGTGTGGCTTGCCAAAAAGAGATCGCGCGTAAGTTTTCCGGATCGCTGGCGATCCGCATGGTTGATGCCGGCAGCTGCAACGGTTGTGAACTGGAGATGCACGCCGTGAATAACAGCTTTTACGACATTGAGCGCTTCGGTATCCATTTTGTCGCCTCACCGCGCCATGCCGATCTGCTGCTGGTCACCGGCCCCGTCTCACGCCACATGCAGGCCGCCCTGCTACGAACCTATGCCGCGACGCCGGCCCCCAAGCTGGTGGTCGGCATGGGCGACTGTGCGGCAGACGGCGGCGAATTCGGCGTCTCATACGCCAGTTGCGGCGCGCTCGAAAATGTCATCCCGGTCGACGCCGTTATCCCGGGCTGTCCCCCGACCCCCCTTCAGCTTTTACAGGGCCTGCTTGACCTCTTGCAAAAACGCTAATCTGGCGACCCGCTACTCAACGGCGACCGGGTAACCGGATAAGTCCATCCAGCCTCGTGTGGGGATGGGGCGGACAACCGGGGACGTGCTGGTCGACCGGCAGCAGGCCGCCGCTGCCGTTATTCACTTCGGGGCTGCCACCAAGCGGCCTGCCGCCAATAGCGCAGGCGGCAGAGGCGATCCCCAGTTTGGGCGCGGGGATGTGCGTATTCCGAGCCAATTCCGCCACTGATTCCGACGCAAATCGTCCACCCGTTCCGATCCAATTCGGCCACCCGTTCCGATTAAATTCGGCCACCCGTTCCGATTGAATTCGGCCACCCGTTCCGATTGAATTCGGCCACCCGTTCCGATTAAATTCGGCCACCCATTCCGACGGCAATTCGTCCAATTTTGCTGACCTGTCGGAATCGGTGGATGGTTTGTTTCGGAATCATGCAACGTCGCTGGGTAACCTGGTATACACCTTCTGATTTTAACTTTTCAGGAGGTGTACCCTTGGCAAGAAAGAGGTTCTCCATGCGCAAGATCAAAGACGTTCTGCGTCTTCATTTCGAACTAAATCTCAAGCGGCGCCAGATCGGTCGCAGCCTGAACCTGCCTCTCCTGTCGTTGAGTGATGTGTTTACCAGGCAAGTCAGCCTCCTTTTAATTCAAGGAGGAGCTTACATGGAGGGGCACTCAACCGGCCAAGTTAATTGACGCCGACCGGACAGGATAATTGTCGCCGAACAGCCTGCCGCCAGTTTGACCACCGGGTGTAGCGCGAGGCAAGAATCTGCATGATTTTGGACAGCGGAACCGAGCCAACCTGAACCGCCAGATGGAGGTGATTGTCCATCAAACAAGAAGCATAGACGTGGCAGCCAAGCCGCTCCACAATCTCCTGCAAAAAAAGAAAGAATCGATAACGGTCCCGGTCATCGGCAAAGATTGGCGCACCATCGTTACCACGCAATATGACGTGGTACAGGGCACCGGGATAATGGATTCGTGGTTTACGTGGCATGATGATAGTTTACCGTTAACTCCCCAAGTTGAAAACCTGACACCATATTTAGCCGATTGCCCCGGCAATAAAGATCGGTTCTACGCTGTTGCTCATGGTTATCGTCTGGTAAAGGTCAATGCAGGATTGATCTTCCTCAACGCGGCTGCTCGAGCACCCCTTGCGCGATCAGTTCCGAACGCAATTTTTCAACCCGTTTCCGGTTGACTCCGAAATCGAAGTAGCCGAGCCGGGCGGCCGAGCGGATTGCAATCAGTCTTTCTGCCGGGCGCAAATGCAGCTCCAGATCATCGACAAAACCAAAGACTGTGCTGCGACATTCCGCCCGCACATAGTGGTTTTCGACGCGGGTAACTTTTGTCCCCGGCAGTGCCGCGACGGCTGCTTGCGCGGCTTGCCAGGCGTCTTCGGCTGAAACTGTCAAGCGCAACGGCTCGATTTGCTGTCCGGTCTCTGCCGCGTCACTGGAGACACAATTGGGCGAACTGGGACAGGCCGCCAGTTTATCATTGTAGAGACCAAGTGTGGTCATCGATGTTCCTCCACTACAGGCCGCAAGCAGCAGGCAGGACAACAGCAGCAGTGTCGTGTCCACTCTACGCAACGCCTGTGTCATCAGAGTTCCTCGCCACCGATCAGGCTAAGCGTCTTTTCCACCGCAAAGTAAACCATAAACTTGCGCCCCTTGGCCTGATCTTCTTCCGGCGTCAGGGAGCGTCGCGTCAACTGCTGGATTAACTGCTGATTCTCATCTTCGCGAATCTTTTTCAGGAACAGCCGCACCCCCTGGTAGCCTCCTCCTGACTCGATAAACAGGTAGGTGGCATAAGGGTTTTCCTGCAGGTTTTTGTGCGTCAAGCGTTCGCGCATGATCATCGCCAGACTGCCATCAGCCAGCAGATGGGGGCGTGAATAGATAGCGCTGTCCACCCGGCCGTTAGCGTCGGCTGTCGAGATAATTCCGGTGCCAGTCCGGTTGGCAAAATATTCGTTAAGATCCATAAAAAACTCCTGTCAGTTGCTCGGTGTGACCCGAGGATCGTTGAAGTGTCTGCGAACCAGCTGTGGTATCAGCTGCAAGTCGGTGCAGATCAGCAGGTTGGGCAGACTGGTGAACTGGTGCACCGCGTGCCCGCCGGCAATCAGTTTGATTTTCTGGTCGAGCTGCTTGCGCAAACTTCCTAAATCCTGCTTTGCCTGGCGTGGCAGATAGTGAGAACTGAACGAGAGGGCCACGCCAGCAACGCCCAGCTCATGTGCAAGCCCGGGGACTTCAGAGAGCGGCAGCTCTTCATTCAACCAGATACAGTTGATGCCAGCGCTGTTAAAGGCTGCTGCCGCCAGCAGCAGCCCGAGCTTGTGACGTTCGCCGCTTAAGGTCAGAAACAGCAGCTGCGGCTGATCGGTGTTCGTTGGTGCTAAAAATTCGGTTTTAAGCAGTTTCTCCAGCTGATCGGAGAGCAGATGTTCACGGGCTATACTGATGCTACCCGTTGTCCAACGGTGGTCCAGCAGCTGCAACAGGGGCACAGCAATCTCCTCGATAAACCGGCTTATTGCTCCTTTTTTTTCCATCTATGTAATCTCCTTTGTTTTAATCTCCTATTATATCGTTCAGTTTGAAAGCGACTTATTGCCCTATACTAAAAGTTTTTTCTATGACATTTGCTGCATTCGTTCATCTTGTCAATGACCAGAAGCCTTACTGAATTGGTAAGACAATAATTTGTAGTAGAGCTTTGCCACCAGGAACCCGGGGGCGCGTAAACCCGGCAAAGGTGCATACTCCACTATATCGAACCCAACGACCCTTTTTTCAGCAAAAACCCTCCTGAGATAAGTCAGTGTTTCATACCACATCATTCCTCCGGGCTCGGGTGTTCCTGTTGCCGGCATGACCGACGGATCAAATACATCCAGATCAATGGTAAGGTACACCTCATCTGTCATCAGATTCAGCGAACGATCCATCCAGTCAGGGTTCGCCTGCATCTCTTGGGCCATAAAACACTTCTCCCGGTTCATGAACTCATTTTCGCATATGTCCATGCTCCGGATACCAACCTGAACTAGGTTTGTATTCTTACTGGCCCAATGTACCGCACAAGCATGGTTATAGGGAGAACCGTCATAACTGCTTCTCAGATCTGCATGCGCATCCAGCTGCAGAACTGTCAGGTTTTTGTATTTTTCACGAAATGCTTCAATAATCCCGATACTCACTGAATGTTCCCCTCCAAAAAAGGTCAGGTACTTGTCATTACGCAGCAACTCCCTGGTCTTAGCCAGTACCGCCCTGTAAACAGCCTCGGGCGATGATGCCTCAGTTACAGGTGGTAAAATATGGATCCCCTTTTTGAAAACCTCCGAATCGGTTTCAATATCATAGAGTTCCATGTTCTCTGAAGCCTCCAGGAACATCTCAAATCCCTTGTCTGCTCCTTTCCCCCATGTGCTCGTGCCGTCATAGGGGATCGATTGTAGAAGCATGCTGGCATTTTCAAATGTAGCCAGCTCCTTCTCTATTCCACCGAATGTAACCATCTTTATAAATCCTTTTGGTCGTTCTGTTATTACAACGCCGATCAGGCAACAACTCTTCTTGTACCGTTTATCTATTGGAAATTATCCATTGACATCCAGTTGCTAAACCATTTACAATGGTGCAAAAAAAAATAAAACGATTAGTCTTTCCTGTTGTACCCCAGTATTTTAAACATATCCTGGGCCGACTGCTCCTCCCGGTAGACATAATCGATAATGTTCCCTTTTTCGTCCCTGTCAATAATCACATGTTTGGGAGCAGGGATCAGGCAATGCTTTATACCTCCGTACCCACTGATAGAATCCTGATAAGCGCCGGTATGAAAAAAACCGAGAT